>DASSKS010000529.1:0-3112 GCA_035690245.1 Halococcus sp.
GCTCGCGCCACGACTGTTCTCGCTCTAACTCGTTGAACTTCTCCGTATGCTGAATTGTGAATAGAGCGAAGGGGTCCTCGGCGGTGCCGACGACGTGGCCTTCCTCACCGGTCACCATGCACGCCGCCTCGCCTTCGGAAACGCCATCGCCGCCGATGTTCTTCGAGACGAGTTTCCACGTCTTCCGTGCCTTCATCGCTTCGTTGAACACCGGAATTTCGCCGGGATAGAACCAGCCCGGTTCGTCCGCTACGGGTGGTTGTTCGAGGTCTGTCGGGTCGAGTCGGAGTTCGACCGTCGTAATGATGCGTGGTTCGCCTATAATCTGTGCCTCGACTTCTCGCTCTATCTGTGCCTGCGTGTCCTCTCGCTCACCCAGTTTGGCGAGTCCGTTGATGAGCCAGCCGTCCGGGTGTTCGTCGGCAACCGTTCCGATTGCTGGCTCCCCTCCATTACCATTCGTCCATCGCGTGAGGCATTCGTCACAGTACGTGATGACTGTCGATGAATCCGATCCGCTGGTCTTCGAACCACACCGAGTGATGCTGTGGTCGATTCCCCGGCCCCACGGATACCGGGAAAGCCCAAGTCGTGGGGCGTCTTCGGGCGATAGTGGGATTACATCAACTCCTTTCAACGAGGGACTATCCTCAGTGAAATCGACCTGCACGCTCACGAGGTATCGTTCTTCGTCATCGTCGGTCGCAACGAACGGTTCGAGTTCGCTCGGGGTGAAATACAACGAATATTCTTCCTGACCAGCCGGTGTTGACCCACCACTCGCCGCTTCGGCAAGCGCTCCGTAAACGGCTTGTACCTGCCGTAGCGAGTGAACTGGTCCGGTTGGAAGCAGTGCGTCGAGTTTTCCGGGTTCGAGGTCCGACGCGCTCGCCATCAGTTAGACCCTCCCGCGGCACGCTCTCGCGCTGCCTCCGCGGCTGACGTAGCGAGGTCCTCGCGGATGTTCACGAACCCGAATCCCAACGAGTTCCGCTCGCCGATGCCACAGTCCAGCGTGAGATTCAGGTGTCGCCGGTGGTGGTCGTCCCGAACTCGATAGCCAAATCTCCATTTACTCACGACGTAGGTCATTTCCTCACCCTCCGTCACCGTCACGGGCAGTGCGTAGGTCTTGATGAACTCGTAACTCTCGAACAGTTCACCGTCGCGCTCGCTTGGTCCCGGCAGGTGGTCGGGCGCGAACAGCCGGTGTTTCTTGTCGAGGTTCGCCACCACCTGATTCTGAAACGGCTCTATCGTGTATTCGGGTTGCCAGAACTCCGCCTCGTTGCTATCGACCTCGATGCCGTACTCTTCGAAGCGCCACGGCGGAATCCGCACCACTACGCCGGTACCGGTCTCGATGACTCCTGAAGAACCCGGCTCGCCCACGTCGGGCGCGAGCGCGCTCACGTCCTCGACTCGGTAGGACATCTCGCCAATGTTTAGCTCCGGCTCTGTCTGGAGGTCGCGCGCGACGTGGGTTAGCAACTCCTCGTGGGGCGAGGCGACTAGTAATGTCCGCTCGTCTCCCTCTTCCATGTCTCCGGGCGGGAATGGATTGGAATAACAGAACCCCGGCGGGTCGTTCATGTCGTGAACGTCCTCGAAATCGGTGCCGTCGAGCGCGCGCCAGAGCCGTCCGCGGAGTTTGTGATGGTACGCGTTATCGTATGCTGTGTCCGCGCGCACGCGGAGTCGGACTAAGACGCGCACTAGTTCACCTCCTGCCGATACCGCTGTATCATAGTATGCTACCTAACGGCATGGAGTACCGTTTAACGGGATTTGTAATAAATCTATTCAGAGCGCAGTGAAATTGGTCTGATCTCACAGGAATCGCTTTGGGAACTATATGGCAAGCCCGTTTTTCGTCTCGCGTTTGGCGAGATAGCCCAACTCGGTCAGGTCGTTCAGCGCGCGCTGGACCGTCCCCCGCGGGCAGTCAACATCGTGGGCAATATCGCCGACACCGAACTCTTGGCCGCGATAGGTCTTCGCAGCGTGCAACCTCCTTCGTGTTCTTTGAGAACGTACTGACGACCGCACCCTCACCGACCACCGGCAGACTCTTCGCATGTGAAAATGGTAAATCAGTCATTCTTCTCTCGTGGATCGGTTACTATCTGATATAGTCCAACGTCGTATAGGTTGTCTGCGTGACCGTGTTCAACGAGACGTTTGAGACGTTGCCCGAGATATGCACTAGTCACATCATCTCGGTGGCTCTCGTCTACGATGCGTTCGCGGGCGTAGACAGGCGTTACTCGTCCTTCTGCGAGATAGTCCAGTAACACACGGTCGATATCTCGCAGGTCACTATCGGAGAGTGCCATGCGCTTGCGTTGTTCGGCTTGCATACAGGGCTTACTATGCGTGCTTGTATTATAAAGATTGATATATGAGCTTCTAATCTAAGCTTGTAACACAATCTTTAAGCCACCGAGATATGTAGTATGGAGTAAGAAGCGCGGGACGCCAGAATCGACTGGCCGGGCGCTGGAACGCCCGACCCGTGCTTCTTGGAGCACAAGAAGCAATGAACACTACTACCCCAAGCGGACAAAACGATGTCGCACAGTCCGACGACCCCGAACGTTGCGACCGATGTGGTGCGCCGACCGCCGACGGCGACGCCCGCACCGAATCGCTCCTCGATGGTGGCGTGTTCTGCTCGCCGAAGTGTGCAATGCGGGGTGCTGATGAATGAGCATCCACGCGGACGCTGCCGAGCAGACCATTACCGGCTGGAGCGTCGGCGTCGGAGACACCGCTCTCTGTACGTACTGCAAGTCGGACCTCGGCGAAGGCGACGACGTGACCGCCTACGCCTACCGCCGTGCTGGTGAACAGGTAGTTAACGTCGCACGGCTGTACTGCGACGACTGTGACCGCGACCGCATCGAACACCCATCCTGTGGGTGCTACGAGTGGCTAGCCGAGGCTCGGTTGGCACTTACGTCGGACGTGGCACGCCAATCGCACGGGCTAACGCTCATTGATGTGTCCGTCATCGCCGAGAGCGGTCCCGAAGACAGTGGCACGCTATGACCGACAAGTGAGAAATCCTCGGGAGGGAGATCGCCGGGCTGTATCTCGTCAGCCGACTCAA
>DASSKS010000530.1:0-2557 GCA_035690245.1 Halococcus sp.
GGGCCTCGTCCGCCTTCTGAGCCTCATTGATTGCCGTGTCGAGTTCTGCTTCAGAAAGATGCTCTACCACATCGAATCGGCGAGTTCCAATCATACACTCTATACGTGCTGTGAGTATCCATACTTTGCGCAGATCACTCCGGCGTCTTTCGTCACTGAGCAAATCGAAGTCGAAGGAAATTGAAGATTTCCTGACCATTGGAGAGCGAAGCTCTCCAAGATTTGCGAGGTCCAAAAGAGCGAAGCTCTTTTGAAGATCACGAGACAGCGAAGCCGTCTCGAACGATTTCGCTCGCGCAGACCTCGCGCGATGTCCACGCTCGGTTCGCACACGAGCTCGAGCGCGTGAAACCGCTCCCGCAGACGAACGATTTTCCCGCGGGAGTCACGAACCCATCATACCTACAACCGATATCGTTCGTAAAAAATCCCAGGGCGGTAGGTATATCCGTTTAGACGGTCCAAATATATACTGCATCAGTGACGACGTTCATCACGATTACCAGAAAGCCCCACCGGGGCAGTTCATTCACTCATGGAGGACACAGACAAATACCTGATTCACGCGGATGTCACCGCCGAGGGGGTGGTCGAACGAAACGACGTGGTCGGCGCGATATTCGGCCAGACCGAGGGTCTCTTAGGAGAGGACTTAGACCTCAGAAATCTCCAGCAGTCCTCGAAGGTCGGACGCATCGACGTGGCCATCAACTCCCGGAACGGCCAGTCGTTCGGCCGCATCACCATTGCCAGCGGTATGGACAAAGTCGAGACGGCCATCCTCGCGGCGTCGCTCGAAACCATCGAACGCATCGGCCCGTGTCGTTCGACCGTCGATGTCGAACGCATTGAAGATGTTCGCGCCGCAAAGCGCCGCGAGGTGGTCGAGCGCGCGAAGATGTTGCTGGGAGCGTTCGAGGAGACCACGATAAGCTCCACCGAACTCATTGAAGCCGTCAGAGAGAGCGCTCGTACAGGAGAAATCGCCACCTACGAGGGCCTGCCCGCCGGTCCGCGAGTCGGAGAGGGCGACGCCATCATCGTGGTCGAAGGGCGCGCGGACGTGCTTACGTTGTTGGGCTACGGCGTCAAAAACGCCATCGCCGTCGAAGGGACCAACGTCCCGGATGCGGTCGCAGCCCTCACCACCGAACGCACGACGACGGCGTTTCTCGACGGTGACCGCGGCGGCGACCTCATCTTGAAGGAACTCGCACAGGTTGGCGAAATCGATTACGTCGCGGTCGCGCCAGCAGGAAAGAGTGTTGAGGACCTCACCCGCCAGGAAGCCCTGTCGGCACTGCGCGAGAAAGTGCCCCACGAACTGGTCACGGAGGCAGGGAATCCGCGCGAGGCCGTCGCCGCTACTGATGGTAGTGCCCGGCCCGCACCCGAAAACACCGGGCATACCGCACTCCCGAGTCCCGAAACGATGGCTGACGCTGCCACCGAACCAGTCGAAACGAACACCGAGGACGCCACGGAGACGACGGATGCGACTCGACCCTCAACAACGGATTCGGCGAGTTCCGAACGAGCGAGCGATAGCGAGACGGCAGGCGAATCTGAAGAGCCGGTCGAAACGGAGCGCGAGAGCGACGAAAGCGAGTCGAAAGCAGAACCGGAGACGCTCGGCGCACACGTTCGACACATCGTTGCCGAGGAGACGGGGCGTGCGCGACTGCTCGACGGCGAGTTCGGGACGCTCACAGACGTTTCAGCCGACGAAACCTTCGAGACGATTGCCGACGCTTCGACTGTGCCCACGGTCGTCGTGCTCGATGGCGAACTCACCCAGCGCATTCTCGATGTCGCCGCCCAGCGTGGTGTCGAACAAATCGTCGCGCGCTCGACAGGCGAGTTCGTCAAAAAACCGACCGACGTGCGAGTCAGAACCGCTGCTCAACTCGACGAGTCGCGGGACGCGGAATCCGGTTGATAGACGAGCAACAATCCGTCGTCGCCCTCGTAATGGCCGGGAAGGCGTTCTGTGACGCGAAAGCCGTGGTGCTCGTAAAATCGTCGTACGCGCTCTGCGTCGGCGCGTGTCGTGACTCGGCACTCGTCGCTCCGGGCGAGAACAGCCCTGAGAAGCGAAGAGCCGTAACCCCTGTTACGATGGTCGGGAGAGACCGCGAGTTCGACGAGATACGTGGGTGTGCTCTCGATTGCGAGCGCATAGCCGACGGGCGGGTTGTCGGCGACGAGCACGAGCGGCGGACCGTCGATTGCCACCCGGAGGAGTTCCGGCCAGCTCGATTCGAGCGACACCGACTGAATCGCCAGAAGCGTCGGGAGGTCTTCGGTGGTGGCTTTGCGGAGTTCGGTCATAACGGAGCGAGACCGACGCCCGCAGCGAGCGCCGCACAGACGACCGCTGCCGCGAGCGTCGCGAGGAAATTCACGGTTTTGTTGTCGAAGCGCCGCCCGCCGAGGGATGCAGTGGTTCGTTCCCCATTAGTGCCACCCGAAAACAGTCCCGCGACCGACCGATTTTCGACGGTAGCCCCGAGAAGGCTGTCGATGACCATCCCGGAGACACCCGCTGCAGTGATGA
>DASSKS010000531.1:0-20629 GCA_035690245.1 Halococcus sp.
GGAAGGAACTCGCGGGAGTGGCCGACGCTTTGGACGCGGAGCGCGAAACAATCGAACGAAACGCCGGAGAGGGACCGAGAACCGAGAAGCTAACGCGGTACGTCGAGGAGTGTCGCACCGGGCTATCAATCCTCGACGACACCGACGAGAACGGAACCATCAGCCGCGTCGCCGCAGCTGCCGCAGCCGACGAACTTCAAACCGCAGCACAGACCGAAACCGGCGACTACGCCGAGGAACTTCGGCGGTTAGCCGGAGTCCTCAGACAGGCGCTCGATGGCCAACCGTCAAGTAACGAGGACGAGAGGGCGGACCCCGAGAGCGACCGCGAACCCATGACCGACGGCGGACAGGATGAAACGTTCGACGCCGACGCCGAGACAGTCACCGATGCATGGGAGGGTGCGTTTCTCTCCGCGCAGTGGGGCTATGACCGGACGAACGTCGAACTCGCTCAAATTGTAGAGGTGAGCGGGTCGGGCAAGACCGTACTCGCCCGAATGGTTGTTGCCGAACGTGTCGGTCACGACCGGAACAGCGAACAACTCCGCCCAACCGCCCAGCAGGTCGGCGACGAGTTCCGCCTACACGTTCGCAGCGTTCGCGGCGACCCCGCTTTCCGTGGCACCTACCCACTCGGTAGCGACGGCGAAATGGACGGTCCCTCGCGCCGAGATTCGTTCTACCCGTTCGACAATGCACCGGAGAACTCGGTACGGCGAACAGCAACCAACCACGGTCACTAACCGTAGCCATCGGAACTGACGACAGGTTTCTTTTTGCTGAAACCATCCGCCGTGGCCCATTACCCGCTTTGAAGTATAGCCTTTAAGGCACTGGCGCTTATACCGTGTAATAGAGACAGACCGGCCCCTCGGGGCGTTTCAGGCAGTGTAGGAAACGCCCGCGCGTTGAGGCCGCGCGGGCTGGCTGTCTTATGGAACGGACAGCCATGACGACGAACGCAACCAGCGGACAAGAACCCGACGCATCGAACCCCGACCACCAACCGACCAGCGAAGCGGACGGCGAAACGGTCCACTCGGTCGGCGACTGGCAGCTTACCGTGCGCGGCGACGGCAGCGTTGAAGCCATCGAAACCACGTCCAACGGTCAACGGCGCTGGAGCACCGCAGACGACGACCGAGTGCCGCTCCGAGCGAGCTACCGTTACGGGAAGACGGTCGAGGGCGTTCTCGCCCGGTATGCCCACGAAACCCGCTTCGACCGCGACCCGAACACGGAACACGGCGCGACACTCCGCGACGGCATCATCACCGCGCTTCAGCGCCAGTGTGACGCCGCGACCTGTGCGAGGTGCGAGGCTCGCGCAACTCACGTCTGTCATGTGAACGCGCCGACCGGCCCGAACACCTCCCTCGTGTGCGGCGACCACGCTAACGAACGCACCTACGTCACCCTGCACGCGCTCGATAGCGCGACGGAGGCCGAAGCATGAGTGCGGACACCTCTCTCGCAGAAATCGAGACGCGGCTTGATGAACTCCGTGAGGAAAAAGAACAGGCGGACGAACTCACCGAGTCGTTCAGTGACGCGACCGACGCGCTCGATGCTATCCGCACGCACTCGCTCGTTGACGACGAGACGGCGGCGAAGGTCGAACTGCTCAAACGGATGCTCCGGCAAATCCGCCGGTTCGACGTGAACGAGCACGAACGCATCCACTACGAGCGTGACGCCCTGTATCGGAAAGGTCGGGAGTTGAAGCACGCCGAGGAGAACAGCGAAGCCCGCGACGAGGGCGGTGAGCGCCGATGAACGACCACGAGACTGCCGACCTCACTCCGGCGATGCTCGAAGGCACGCCCGTCGGTGGCCCTGACGGATTCGCCGCGTGCGACACCTGCAATCGGTCGTTGACCGACGGCCACCGCGAGCACGACCCCGACAACAAAGAAGCCGACACCGTGTTCGCCTACGCGACGTGCGCGCCGGGGACGAACAAGTGGGCGCTTCGGTGGGTGAGTTGCGAGGAGTGCGGGCCACCCGGCGACGGTGAAGCGGACGAACCCGGTGAGGCGATAGCGAAGGCTATGCTCGCCTACGACGGGCGAATCGACGCCTTCGCACTCGCCGACCCCAAACTCCCGACCAACAACGAGCCGAACGCCGTGCTGTATTATCTCCCGTTCGGGACCGACCGCACCCGTGACCTCCGTCACCGTATCGGACGAGAGAGCGCCGTACCGACGCTCGCAGAGTTCGTCGCGTGCTACGAGCGCGTCGGTGAAGACCACGCCGACGACCTCCGCGACCTCTGGCAGCGGTGGAACCGGGGAAGCGGGAACGAATCGCAAGCGTTCACCGACGCCGAGTGTCGCAGTCTTTCGGTCGCCGATGTCGTGGTCTTCGACGAGTCTGCGTATCTCTGTGCGCCAATCGGGTGGCGACCCCTCGAACTCCGTGAACGAGACCGGGAGGCCGACTGATGACCGACACCGATACCGATACCGTGTTGCCCGACTTCGCCGCCGACCGCGCCGCGTGCGACCGCTACGAGATTGAACGGGAGTCCCGCCCCCACCACGACGGCCAGCGTATCCGTATTCGGGATGTCGTCGGCGCTCCTTCGACGCTGATGCTTCTCGTGCTCGTACGCGCCGCCAACGCCGATGGGTGGCTCCTCGATAAGCACAGCGACCACGGCGGCGAACTCGTGTTCGTGCCGGGCGAGGGCGGTGAGAGCCTATGAGCCAGATTTGCGAATATTGCGGCGAGGAGCACGATGTGAGCGACACCGTTTTCGCAATCGTTTCCCACGGGTTCGGCTACGCGAACAAAGAGGACAAGCCGTTTTGCTCGGTCGAGTGCCGCGTGTGGTGGCAACGGCGGTGCAGCGACGACCCCGGCGAGTGGGAGCAACCCGCGCCGAAGGGTCATCAAATCCGCCTCGATAGGTTCGCCGATACCGATTTCCCCGGCGAGTGTGCGCTCGGGAAAATCGAACTCGGGCCGGACAACGAGACTGGCAACGACCTACCGGCCAGTGAGACCGCGACCGGACAGGAGGCCACAGCATGAACAATCGTGAGCGCAACTCACTGCCGCATCTTGAGAGCGTTCAGTTCCTCCTTGGCACTTCGGTGTACGCCTACGAGGACGGGCGCGTGAAAATCGTTTCGTGGGGCGAACACGGCGGCATCGGTCTTGTCGGATATGGCGGCCTTCGCCGTCTCGATGAAGGAGAGCGGGAGGCCAACACATGAGCACGACGGTCAAGCAGCCGACGACCATCCGCGAGCTTACGCGCTATATCGAACGTGAGCACCCCGACCTCCGACCGGCTTACAATAGCGGTTTCGGATAGGTGTTCGTCAGCGGCCAACCCGGACAAGCGGAACCGCCCGCAGCGCTGCGAGAAATTCTTGGCACCAACTTCGAGACGCAGACAGTAGCGACCCGAGGGCGCTGGCTTGGGGTTGTGAACGGCGCAGACCACGGAGACGACCGATGAGCGACGATATTCGCGTGGGAACGAACGCGAGCCTCACGGTCGCAGAGGCCGCGAGAGCCGACGATGGGCTGATTCTCGGCGCGGACACGGACGGCGACAGAGACACGAACGAGCGCGTGAATCGGTCGCTTGCCGCGTTCGCATGGGAGGCCGACCGATGAACTTCGATGAGGACGACCCAATCGCCGTGTTCGTGTCCGAGTGCGCGCCGGGATGGGAATGGCAGGCGTTTTCCATCGACCGCGAGACGCCCGAGACGGTCTATTACGGGCGCGTGCGCTCACCGCTAACGGGCGGACGGTGGGAGTGGGGAACGTTCAGTCAGTCCGACCTCGATACCGCCGACGCGCAGGAGATAGAGCGATGAGCGATATTCAGCCTTCGACGTTCGGCTGTGCGTTCTGCGAGTTCGAGGACCGACCGCAACTGCTCAAAGCCCATCTCATCGAGGAGCACGCCGTCGAGATAGCGGGCCAGCATTGGGGAACGCATATCCACCGAGTCGCCGAGGAGGGCGAGCCGTGACCCGCCGACGCGGAGAGTCGCAGATTCGGTGGCTCAAGCGCATTGCCGAGACGTTCGTACTCAGGGGCTTTCCGGCGTTTCGCACGGGCGACCGCGTAGCAATCGTTGACCCCGCCGCGCGGACGGTGCTTGGAGACGACACCGGGACCGTCGAGGAGGTCGTCGCGCCGTTCTACGGCTGGGAATTTCGCGTTGTCGCGGACAATCCCGACCCCGACGCATGGCTGGCGAACGTCCAGCCCGACGAGGGACAACTACTCACCGCCGAGCAAATCGAGCCCATCACCTCGAAGGAGAGCGGTCAATGAGCTACGGAGATGGTTTCGTACCGGACCCGGTTCTCCCGTGTGGGCATCCGGGTGTGAAAAACATCCAACACACAGCAAACGTGTACGACTACGAATGTCCGAAATGCGGTGAGCAATACGCGAGGGAGAACCTATGAGCGCAGACCAGTCCAATCTCACCGCGTTCGACGCTGAGGCAGCCCCAGAGAACGCTTGCGTTCGGTGCGAAATCTGTGAGAACACGGTTCCGGGGAACGGCCAGATGTGCGGCGACTGTTTGGACGAGCTTCGTGCCGCCGACCGCGAGGAACGGAACGAACAGGAGAGAGGGATATGACCGACGCACCGCCGGCATACGAGGTGTGCCAGCGCGACGGGTGCGACAAGCCGGTTGCGACCGCAGACCCGCGAGAAGCCGACCGGAGCATGAATCTCGGCGGGAGCGAGTATTGCTCGCTCATCTGCCGATTGGAGGCCGAGGAACAATGAACAACGGAACCGTACAGGAGCCGATTCTTCCGTGCGGCATTCGGGCCTTAAAAACATCCCATTCACCGCGCGACCGTCGCACTTGACGCCGAGCAGCGGGCGAGTCGCCCACCGCTCCCGAGTGTCGCGCCACACGCCTCCCCGACCGAGCACGTCCTCTGTCCCCGGTTCCGACCGTGTCGGTCCTGGCCCCCTCTTATTCTCCTGACGGCGAGCGCGGTCTCGATAGACTACTCAGAGATGGTCGGTCTTCGAGAGCGAAGACGGCTACCGGCTGACATAGCCGCACGCTCCCTTTAATCGCTATCCGGGGCGTACTTGTTTATCATATCTATTAGCGGACTAACGCTGTTCACGCTGTCAATGTGTTCGAGTACCGCGTTTTCAGCCACCGCCGACATCTTTCCAATGTATATAACATCCATGCCGTCGATACCGGTGAAGTTGTTCACGAACGCTTTTCCCTCGTGTACATTAAACTCGAATACTGGGTTTCTGGATTGTCTCTCCCCCGAAAGTTCTACTGTGATACTGTTTATCTCACCGTTGCCGTCTTGTAACGTATCGATGCGATCTACGTTGTACTCGGGATCGCCGGTTTGGTCTCCTATCGTTTCTCCGGACATCGCCTACAACTATAGATTCCAATGATATAAACTTACGGCAGTATCCAAATTGACTCGTTCTGTCTCGTGAACTCCCGAGTTCCCCACACTCGCGGGCACTCCGGCGCTTCCGGCGGCGGTTTGCGCCGTCAACCCTGTCACCACCAGGAGTTTCCTTTTTCTCTCTTTCTACCCGGTTCGCGGCGCTAAGGGCTTGACAAGAGTTAGAGTCTAAGATCTATCGCCGTCGGAACTGACGACGGTCGGACTAGTCGCGGCGACCGCGCTAAAGCAGTGTTCTCCGCGTTTTCGTCACTACGGCACTTTAGAAGGCGCTGCTTGCCGTCGCGGTCGCTAAGAGTCGGCGGTATCCCGGTCGGGACGCCGCTCGACTGGATGTAGGAACTCCGCCGGGTCGCGCCGAAGGTCAACCGCGAGGTGGGCCGCTCGGATTGACACGTCGGTCTCGCACTCGTCGTAGCCGGTCTCGCCGTCTGCCCATTCGACGGTCTTGACCCCTGCCTCGCGGAGCGCGTCGTCGAGGTCGTCCGGGTCGATGAACTCCGAACGGTCGTCGTCGGCATAAACGACCGCTCGCGTTCCCTCTATGATTCGCTCGGTCCGTTCCGGCGACCGAATCCATCCCTCTGGTCCCGGTTCGGGTTCCTGTTCCTGTGCCATTGTTTGAACCGATTGATGTACTGTTCGGCGTCATCGGTTATCTGTTCTTCGGCTACGTCGAACGCAACGTCGACCTGTGGGATGGGTCCCGTCAGTTGTTCGGTATGGTCTTTCTCGCCGTCGCGGTACACGTCGAGGTGGACGCCCTCGCATCTCACGTCGTGGCCGCCTGCGCTCGTCGAGTGGTGGTCCGACCGGACGACTTCGACCCACTCGCCTGCCTCACCCGCCGCGCTGTCATTTTCGAGCTGGTATTCGAGTTGGACGAAGAACGCCGTGACCTCGCCGCTGTCGCGGGAGTGGCCGATGTGCAACCGCGCTCCCAGAATCCCGATGTGCTTCGGGTACTCGACATCGTACTCGTCTCTATCCATTGTCCGTCACCTCTCCCGGTAGGGAAAAAAGCGAATATGTCGCTGTGATGAACGAGCTGACAGGCACTTGTTTTTCACTCCTTGAGCGTCCGTACACACCCCGGAGATTTAAGTATAATCCGTACTGAATAGAGTACGGTATGGACCTTGATAACTTGTCTTCAGCAGTTTTGACGCCTGCTCAACGAGAGTACATTACCAGTGATGAGAATGATAAGGAGCAGGTGAGTGGAGTAGACGAGCGTGCAATGAGAGCACGGATACGGGAACGTTTCAAAGCTGGTATCTACGATATGTATCTTCTCTCTATGTTCATGGAAGACCGCGACCGGAAACAAGCACTTGCAGATATGGATGTTATTGACCCGGAAACAGGCGATAAAATGATGGTGTATTACAATTATCTAATGCCTATGCTTCGCTTTCTCTTCGCAGGGCTGCTTGACCCAGAAACACAAACAGACGGGTTCGATACACCAGAGGAGATGTTCACAACCCTCCTCGAATATACAATCAAAAACTCGTTCCCACAGCGCGGGCTGGCGATAGAAGACATAAATGTTGAAATTTCCGTCGAGCGCGGTGAACAATTTGATGACCCAACACCGGCAGACCTCGCGGACCAGCCACTAGACGTTCTAAGACAAATGAGCGCAGGGAGCAAACTCACACATGAGCAATTCCAAGAAATTATTAAATCTAGGGAAGATATAATCAGAGTTAAAGATAATAGCGATTCTAATCTCGTGTCTAAGCTTGTCCAATTGGATAGAGACTAAATTACCCGGTTCAGGACGAATAAGCTGCCCTCGTATCCTTATCGACCGCCAAGGGCAATCGTCCTCGTACAGTGCGCTGTGCGCGTGAGCAGGACCGTGGAGGTGGGCGGCGCAGAGGGTAGGTACACGGTCGGGCTATGGCTGGTCCGGAGGAGGCCGGGGTTCTTCGGCAGTGCTGTCAGGCACTGAAATCATCTACCACGAATTATTCGAGAACCACCCTGTGGCCCACCAAAGGTGACGTCTTCTTTGAATGTGTCTGTATATGTAGAGTCTGGTCCTTCGAATGTCCAAGTAATCTCAAATGAGGCTGAATCATACTCTTCAACGATATCGGGATCGTTGATTCCACAATGCGCTTTCATCCGATGAGTCTCACCTGTCGCCACATGTTCTTCTATCTTGAGCGGAGAGCCGAATGTACTATATGAAAAATGTTCCCTCAGTGAGTTAGCCATATCTCTCTCATCGATTCCATTATTTGATTTATATATTTCAACAAGGGTACCGTTAACACTCCTAAGAATTCCATCTCCAGTCCCTTCATTAGTTACCTTATAATAAAAATGTAAGTTCGCTTGTCCAGTCCCTATCGAGCTTAGTATATTCTCCTTATCTGTCCTCTTTTCAATTTTCAAGTCAGGCTTAGAAGATGTTTTGTACTCCTGATAATATCGCAATAGCCCAATCCCAAGGATACCACCGGTCAGAAGTAGAGAGACAACTGCAATTGCAGTTCCAAGCATACGTTCTGAGTATAGATACACCAGAATGAATTTAGTCTACTGGATCGCGACTGCTCTTAAGACTCTTAACAATTACTCTCTATCCTCCAACAATCGCCACGATGGCAGGAAAAGTACGAACCATAAGCGGAGATTAATTCTCATATCGAACAGCAAAGGCCCATTTCACTCGAATCGAGGTGTGTCCACCCTGCCGCAGTCGTGCGTTTTCCTTCGCCAATATATTCGAGTCGGCAGTTTCCGACGCCGAAAGTTCTCTATCGGCCTGATAAGTTTCGTCGCTGTTCGCACCTTGTACACCACTGTACCGATACTGACACGACCGCGACCGCGCTGTCGTGCTCGCTGTGCCATCACGCAAGCTCGTCGGTCCTGCTCACCGGGCCGCGAGCAAAGCTCGCTCTCGCTCTGCTCGCTCCGGCTGTGCGGCTGCGGCGATATTGCGCGTGCTCGCTGCGCGCTACTTCACACTACTGGCTCCGCTCTCCGAGCCGTCGTCACCGCGACCGACTGACTCAGCGCGCGCGAGAATCGCGCGCGATTCACAGGACAACGACCACGACCACACCGCAGAAGAATCCCGGCCCTGCGGGCCGGCCATAGCCCGACCGCGTACCCACCCTCCGCACCCGGCGGTGCTCCGCGCCGCCATACCCACCTCCATGTTCCTGCTTGCGCGCTGTGCGCGCTGCGTGGGCTTTCTCTCAGGTGGAAAGAACGGGCACGCAGACACGGCGCTCACAGCGTCATCTCACGCCGTCTGACGGTCGAACTCACCGACGAAGAATACGAGCGACTTCAGGCGCAGGACGAGAAAGCAGTCGAGCTTGAAGACGAATTTCATGAGACAGCGGTACAGTACCAACACATGGCGGAGCTATTATTCAGAGTTGAAATGGAAATCGAATCATTAGCCATAGACGACCAGTTTCTTGCCGAAATCCGCGAGGAGGTTCGGATTGGCGAAGGACTTTACGAGGAAGTCAACGATAAGAGTCGATGAGCGGTATCGGGCCTGCCGAAGGTGAACAGGAATAACGAATCCCATTTCGCTATAGCCAAAAGGGGAGAGTGAATCGACGACAGGCGACAATTTCAGGAAGTGGATTCTTCGTAGTCGTCGGGACGAAGCTCGTCCGGGAGGTCCGAGAAATCACCGCTGTCGATCATCTCTTGCATTTTCCCCGTTTCCCAGAGTTCATCCATGATTTCTAACCGCTCAATGGCCTCATCAGACAGTTTCTCTTCGAGGTACGCACGGAACTCAGCGCGTTCGCGCCGCTGTTTTTCCTCGATGTCTTCCGAGTCAGGGTGTTCTACTCGTTTCACCATGTCAAAACAGCAGCTTACGAGTCAGTATCTTCGCTTTCGTCGGGCCGAACTGAATCGGGGAGGTCGGAGTAATCACCCGACTCAATCATTTCCTGCATTTTGCCCGACTCCCAGAGTTCGGTCATCGCATCCCACCCCTCGACGGCATCCTCACCACCCTCTTCGAGCAGTTGCTCGCGCGTTTCTCGCTTCGCTTCGTCAACCATCTCCTCGAAGCTGGGAGTCACTTGTTCAGCCACGATTTGTACCTCTCTATGAGTCGTTCGTTGCGCGCCTGTAAGTAGCTAATGCTGAAATTCATTCCAGCATTCGGATTCAAGCGCGGGAAACCACGTTCGATGTGGTGCTTCTCGCCCGCTCGATAGACATCCATGTGAAGGCCCTCTGTGCGAATGTCGTGGGTCTCTGGGTCGTGATCGAACCGGACGACCTGTTTCCACTCACCCCCAACCCAGCATTCTAACTGGACGGCAAACTCCGTGATTCGTGGACCCTCCCTTTCGAACGAATACCAGAGACGGCCATCAGGGTGGGTTATGTCCCGGTGATTCATCACTCAGGCTCTCCGGTCAGCCGTACAATCGCATCGAAACCGATGGTGCGAGCGCATCGAGCATTCACGGCGGATCATCGAAAGTGCCGTTTCGTTGGCAGGGTGTTGAAGTGTGTTCCCCGAACGCTACCTCGGAGACAGAGCCTGCCGGCACCGCCGATGAATCCGCTTGCGCGGTCCGACGCTGAACGGCCGCTCACAGCCCGGTCGGTTCGGAGTCGGTATCAAAATTACTATCGGCCACTGTATAGATGTTCACCGGGTTGGGGTCGCAGAATCCGCAGCCGATACGGAGAGCGCCATTGGGACTCACGAACAACGAGTCAACCAACAAGGTTTCTCAAAGAAGACCACAGCGAAGGATAACCGAACGAAGTAGCCCACACGGGATCGCCTTGATAGAGAGTACCCCGAAGATGCGAACAGGGGACTGTCGCGGTCCGCGGTGAGGAGTTTGCACAGCATATCAATAGAGATTTGCCGACGAGTTCGAGCAGGTGACGACAGGGCAAAAAACTCCTACCAGTCTCGAATGAGGAGTTCCGAACGAAATCAGTAGTCCGGGGGAGAAAATTGGCATCCTCCACACGACTACAGTCGTGAACTTGCGCTTGCTTCCGGTCAAGCAGTTCCGCGAGCGCGGACACCTACCGGTATTCAGTGATTGTCAGCGTATAGCCTCCTGACCCGCGGTAGGAGTCGACATCGATCTGCATGGTCGTCGAATCGTCCGGCGCGTCAATGGTGATACGTTCTCGGCTGTCCGGGGTGTAGGAGGCGTAATCGTAGTCTCCCGGCGAGGCGTTCTGGGTCGTTCCCGTGGTGACGTAGAGGTCGAAGTCGGCATCGTTCGGGCCGTCGAGTTCGACGACGACCGTACTCGGCGAAGAGTACGTCCACGACCACGTGTAGTCGTCGTAGTCCCGGTAGCCGTACAGGCTGTCGCTGACAGAGCCGGACGTGGACTCGCCTCCGCCACCGCCGCTTCCGCCGTCACCGGGCCGAGTGGTGACGGCATTGCCGGCATCAACACGACCCGCGCCCTGCTTGTCGCGAGAGAGACCCACATCGACCGCCGTGTTCTTCAGGTGCGTTCTGAGTTCTGCGTTGGTGAGGGTCCACTTCGCAAGCGTGAGACCGGCGACACCGGCAACCACGGGAGTCGCCATCGACGTGCCCGAAATCCTCTCGTACCCGTCGTCGGTCCACGTCGAGAGCACGTTCGTGCCCGGTGCGGCCAACTCGATGGCCTCGCCGTACTGGGAGTAGTACGCCAGTGATTCGTCCGGGTCGAGTGCCGATACCGCGAGACACTCGTTGTACGCCGCGGGATACGACACGCCTCGGCTGCCAGAATTTCCTGCGGCGGCGACGACGAGCGCACCATTGGCAGTAGCATAGGAGACGGCGGTTTGCATCGTCTGTGTGGGACCACCGCCACCCAGCGAGAGGTTGATTACGTCCGCACCTTGCTCCGCAGCCCACTGGATGCCGTCGGCGATGTCACTGACATACCCCGTCCCGTCCTCGCCGAGTGCGCGTGCAGAGAGAATCGTTGAGTTGCCGATGCCGGTTACGCCGATTCCGTTATCGACGCCTGCGGCAGCGATGCCCGAGACGTGCGTGCCGTGGATTTCTCTCGATAAGTCATCCGGGTAGGGGTTAGGGTCGTTATCCACGAAATCGTACCCCGGATCGGCAGCCATGTTCCCCTGCAAGTCCGGGTGGTCGTACTTCACGCCTTGGTCAACGACCGCGATAGTGACACCCGCATCACCTAACGTCTCTTCCCATGCGGTCTGAGCATTAACCTGCTGATCGGCATACTGGTCGCCGAAGAGCGGATCGTTTGGGGTATAGAGCGCCTCGTGTGTCGCGTTCTTCTCGGCGTACTTGACGTGGTCTTTTTTCGTAATTGCGTCGATGAAGTTCTCTTTAGCATGGTCGGGTGCCTGAGCGGGGAACTTCACTGCGACATACCGAAGAGTCTCGTTTTGGTGGACGATTCGTGCGTTGCCGGGGACGGCCTGCTCGACTGTTTTCTCCATATCGCTCGCCGACGCTGATACCCCGACGAGGATTTCGTCTTTTTTCGGGCCGGGTTGACGACTGGGTGTTGCCGAAACGACGCCGCTCAGTCCACTGAACAGCGCCCCGCCACCGAGTGCTTTCAGGAACGTTCGCCGACCAGGAGTGAGTTTCTCAACCATGGTCCGAGTAAACAACCAATCCGACCTGACTTAAATTTACTCAAATAAGAATACTCTATGAATCTACCTGTTATCTATCTAAGTGTGGTACAGAGGATGCATACCGTGTTGGCACCTCTGTCTTGAAAAGACGTGTTCAGGTATGGTTTGAGGAAGTTTCACGTCTTGCTGTTGTTCAGAAGAGGTAGAGTGTCTTGACATACTTCTAATGAGCGACTGGGTCTGTTCTTCGGTAGTTACATTCTGCAACGAGCCACCAGTCCAAGTACATATACTTAAATGCAGTTTTTATTAAGAGCGTCGGCGCACAGCGAGGAGACTGACCGTAAGCAGGGCAACGAAAGCGACCACTGGACCGAATCCCGGACCGAACGTGCTCGACCCGTCCGAATTGTTTCCAGTGGCTGCGGTCCCAGTTGCTGTACTCCCATCGGAAGCGGTTCCAGCGGATGCGGTTCCGCCCGAGACGTTTGCACCGCTCATGGTGGTTTGAGCCGGCGTTGCTTGTTGGGTTTGTGTCGGTGTCTGCGTGAGCGTTGCTGTCTGCGGGCGTGCCATAGTCTGGATTGTGACCGGCGGTCCTGTTGTCGTGGTCGTTCCAACAGCGAACGATTCACCGATGAATTGACTGGATTCATTGAAGTTCTATCTGCTTATATGAGAGATACTTATTGGATAGTATACCGATATAAACTGAGAGAACGACCGTTGTGCATCTCTATTCATAACAGCCCATATTAAGTCGCCAATGCAGGTGTTTTGGCCATCAGTTTGAATACCCAGTGCTCCGAGACGGGCGTCGAGCCATGAACCGCTCACGACGACGGTTCTTGAAAGGCGCAGGCACAGCCGGGATCGCTGCCCTCGGTGGTCTCTCAATGACCGGGACGGTCGCTGCGGGGTCGTACACCATCGACAGCGACCTCAGACAGACCGTCGACATCACCGGTGGAGACCTCGACGCGGCCGTCGATGCGATTTCACCGGGCAGTCCACTCATCGGATTAGGTGATACGTGGGTCGCTGTTCAGAACGAGCGCGACATCAACGCGGTGTACATGGCGGCTCACGCCGCACTCGAATCCGCATGGGGGCGTAGTTCCATTGCCCAAGCGAAAAACAACATCTATGGGTTCGATGCGCGCGACATCTGTCCAGCAGAGTGCGCCAACGGGTATGCGTCGTTTGAACAGTGTGTCCGCGAAGTGATGGCCTACGTCGATACAGAATACCTCACACCGGGTGGCGATTGGTATGAAGGGACGACGCTACGCGCAATGAACGTCCACTACGCCACCGACCAGCAATGGGCCGAGAAGATTGCCAGTATCATGAATGACCTCGCCGCTGAACTCCCCGCTGGCAGCGGTGGTGGGGGTGGCGGAGGCGGTGATAGTGACGATGACGGAAGCAGTGGTGATGGATTCAGCGACGGCCAGCAGGTCCAATCCACGGTCGATTTGAACACGCGCTATCGCCCCGGTCTCGAATCGCGCGTGCTCGACACCCAACCCACAGGTACGACCGGCGAAATCATGAACGGACCCGTCTCCGAAGACGGCTATACGTGGTGGGGCGTTCACTGGTCCGACGACGTGTGGGGCTGGTCGGTCGAGCGTTATCTCGATGGAACAGGAACCGGTGGAAGTGGCGACAGTGGATTCAGCGACGGCGAGCGAGTCACGCCAACGGCGAACCTCAATACACGCTATCGGCCGGGCACTGAATCACGGGTACTCGATACAATGGCACCCGGTACTGTTGGGGAGGTCATGAACGGTCCTGTCTCGGAGGATGGCTACACGTGGCGGGGTGTCCACTGGCTCGACGCGGATATCTGGGGCTGGTCGGCTGGGGAGTACCTCAAATCTACTGGTTCGGGCGATGGCAGTGATGGTGATGATGGAGACGGTGGCGGAGACAGTGGTGACAAACCTCCAGTACAGTATGACCAAGCCGCCACGGGCAACTACGAGCCAGCCGACCGCACGGCCGGCGACATCCGGTGGGCGATCATCCACACCATCGAAGGCTCCTACGAGGGTGGTATCAGCGTGTTCAACAACCCCGATTCGGGTGTGAGCGCCCACTACGTCGTCGGCAACGAGTCCGGGCAGATGACCCAGATGGTCGACGATTCGGATATCGCCTACACGGCGGGTAACTACGACTACAACGTCGCGGGGATGAACTTCGAAAACGAGGGCTATGCTTCGGAGGGTCATCCCGACAGCCTCTATCAGAATGCTGCTGACATCGTGAGTTGGGTCTGCGAGGAGTACGGAATCCCGAAAGAGCATCCGAGTGGCGTTACGCCTGCAAACCCGACCGATGGTGGTGGCGTGATCGGTCACGAGCAGGTTCCCGACCCAGAAAATCCGAGCCTCGGCGGCGGGATCAATAACCACACCGACCCCGGTGATGGCTGGGACTGGGAATACTTCATGAGCCTCCTATGATGATATCGTCTCCGGCGTGAACGCCGGGGAGGATGTCATTCGAGAGTTCAGACGGGTTCGGTTCCACTCCTCGGGGACATCGGCTCCCCTTCGACAGAGAGCCTGTCTTCTTCGTCGCGGAGGGCGGTGAGTTCAGTATAGGCAATGGCGAGCGCAGCCGTCGAGAAGACGGTTACAATAGCGCTCCCTGCCTGCACGAGCACGAACCCGACGAACACACCACCCACGGCTCCGAGGCCGAAGACCGCACCCACGACCAGCGCAATGAGTGCCACCGCGATGCCGAGCAGGAGGAGTTTGAGTCGGTGACCACGGGTCAGACCCCAGCTGCTGCGGAATCCCTCGATGAAGTTCTGGTCTTCAACGGCGACGAAGGCGCTCCAGAACAGCAAGGACACGAGCAGGAAGATACCGGGGAGGATCAGGGCAACCAACCCTAGCCCGACGGCGATACCGAAGACAATCGCGCCGACGATGAAGTTCAGTACTGCCCAGCCCATGTTTCGGGTGAAGTACTCGCGCGGCAGTCGCTCGGTCTCGTCGCTGACGAACACACGGATTGCACCAATGCTCACCACGAGACTCACCAATCCAACGACGAGCGAAAGGAGTCCGGCAACGAGCGGCGGCAGAACGACCAGTGCAGCCGTCTGTGCATCAACCGGCATGAACTGTTGATTTCCAGCATACTGGGCGAGACCGGCCCCGAGGAGGCCGCTAAACGAGGAGAGAACGAAGAGAATTCCCATAAGTATGAGGCCGTTTCGCTTGATGCTTCGGTTCGCTGCTTCTTTCAGAATTGACGTGATGCTCACTGGCATAACAATTGTACAGACGTCGTTCTCTGTAATAAATTTTTCTTGAGTGATAATATCCTACTGTAGTGAGGTGGCGTAGACGGATAATTCCGCACACAAAGCTTATTATTCAAGCGCGAAATCGTCATTCGGAGCACCTCCCCGCTCCACGAAAAACAGGGGGACTCGGTCCGTTGCGTGGCATCACCGTTCCGGGCGAACCCCCTCTCTTTCCCCGGTGACTTCTACTCAGGAGTGCTCTTAGAACTACTGGCCGATCGCTCCGTTGCCCGATACAGATAGCCAGTATCAGGAAGATAGCCGTTCAAGTCCTCGATAGTCTCTCGCCATGCATCTACGGTCTCGAATCCGCTTTCCTCTTGATAGGGCCGCAGGGCGGATGTGGTTGGCTGGACCTCCGCGAGTTCCTCGACAGTGACATCGCCCTGTTTCGGTCCTGTTCGTGACGCACGCCACCAAGTGTCCCCGACTGTGCGGCGCTCACGACGGAATGTAACGACACTCCCTACCGTGCGAAGCTGCTCGCGCGTCGTCTCGTGCGCGAACAGTATCGGCCCGACGTGCTCGCTTGAGCGCACGTGTTCCTCGTCGGTCATGGGTCACTGTGAGTCAGTAGGGCCGGCTGCACTCTGAACCAGCCAACCGCCCTCGACACGATCCTCGTCGCGCTCGGTATACTCGATCTCCGTGTCGGGTCCCATCACCGAAGGGCCGTCAACCGTTTCGACGCGAAGCGGAACGTCAAGCGAATCACCACAGCAGCCGACATCCACGAACTCCTCCCACACAGTCCCCGGTTCGAGGCTGTCATGCACTTTGTGGAGATAAGCTCTGAACGGGTCGCCGTCGAGTTGATCGCGTCCCCATTTGCTTAGATTGCTCGGGTGGGAAACGACGACACGTGATGCCGTCTCCGAGTGGGTCTCGCTCATGGCAGTGTCTACACGGGCGGGATACAAGTACCTTGTAGCGCCAGCGAATGGCGGATGGCAGGAGATTGTTTCACCACGAAATCTCAGTCATCGAGAAAATCGAAGTGCGACCAAAGCAGGTATCGACGATGGAGTGAGTCTTGCTGCCGCGCGCAAGGATACCAGTCCCTCGGAAAGGGAGATACGCCGCATCGTCCGGGATAAATGCGAAAATTCAGGTGAGACGACTCCGTGACATCCGCTCGGAGCATGGACCGAGCGCCCTTCGACATCGGTGAGCCAGTCGTTGACCGCGATTCCAAAGACGACGACCCCAACACCGCGATCATCGTCAACTGCCCGCCACGGACCGCCAACGACTGGAACGCCTACCGCGATACCACTGTTGCCGAGGACAATCCCGAGTACCCCGAGGACGCGCCTATCGCCGTCGTGGTCTACCGCGACGTACTTGCCGAATTCGACCTCAACTGGACCGAACGCGACGAACCGTTCTCGCTTGCTGAGTTTAACGAAGCCGGTATCTCCCACTATTCGTTTCCCGCACCCCGTCTCAAAAGCCGTGAATCAGAGAAAGACAGCGAGGCTGACGATACCACTGATGATGCTGACGCCGACGAGAGCGGGCACGAAGGTGGGAATACCACCGACACCACTGAGTCGGACAACGCCAGCACCGACGAAAATGAACCCACCCCCGAAGGCAGCCGTGAGACCGAATCCGAACCTGAATCCGAGGACGAGGATGGAGATGAACCCGCTTCCGAACCGCCTGCTGCCGTGCTCGCCCTCAAAGAGACGCTCGCAGACCGTGGAATGACCGCCGAGATCGAAGCTAACGGACAGACCATCACCACCGAAAAGCTCGGTGTCATCTACCGCGTCAAACCCGGTGAAGTAATCGACGGTGACGGTCCCCACCGCGACCAGATCGAGCAAATCGTTGCTGAGGCGTAGCGGATTACACCGGCTGCCGCGTTCGACCGTGCTAGGCACCATTCTTATAGACTGCCTCATCGCCAACAGTGGGTGGCTCGTCAAGATCAGCAGGGAGGAAGATGGAGTTTCATTCCGGGTAATCGGGTCGGTGCATCCAAGAGGGAGCGGGACCGTACAGCCGCTCGTCGGTGTCGTCAGCGTAGGGCATCCGGTCGGGCGCTTCGAGGAGTTCGAGGTACAGTCCCCACTCCACGCGACAGTACACGTAGGTCAAGCCCTCTGTCGGTCCATCGTCGTTCGTCTGCGGGCCGTCAAGTACCGTAACGTCGTCTCGGTCGGCCATTGCATCGACTGCTGTGCCGATGTCTTCTACGTGAAGTGCGAGGTGCATCGCTCCGATGTCGGAGTTTTTCGGCGGCGTCTCGTCCTGATCAGGAGCATCCCACTCGAATAACTCAAGGTTCATCGTTGGACCACACCGTAACATCGCCAGTGACGCTCGCGCGTCGGGATGTACGTCGAGACGCTGTTTCATCGAATCCCCGTCGGAGTCGCCGAACGGCCCTTTTCGATACAGTACGTCACAGTCGAGAGCATCAACGAAGAATTCAGCGGCTTCGTCAAGATCAGGGACGGTAATCCCAACGTGATGGACGTTTCTCGCCGTCAAAGGATGCTGATTCCCGGTCATATTACAGGGTAAAGGGGAAGCCATAGTTCACTTTCGGAGTCCGAGCGTTCTGCGCCCGACTCAAACAAGCGTCGCAACCCGGCCGACAACGAACGCGAGGATACCAATAAACATCGCATACTTGAGGTGTGACTGACTAGCGGCTGGGTCCGTGAAGCTCTCGATGGCAGCATAACAAAATACGAGGTCAGCAATGATGACGACGGAGAGATATGCGAGACCGACGCTTCCGAGCAGGTAGGGAATAGGGCTTATGAGCAGCGTAATCACAATAAACCCGATTGCCGCGACTGTTGCTGGGTGTTCGCCAATTGCAATCGGAAGCGTGTTTAGCCCCTTCTCTCGGTCGCCGACGATATCCTCTACATCCTTGATGATCTCGCGGGCAACAGTCGAGAGCGCGGCGAGAGCGAACAACACGACGATGGTCGCGTTGATGGTCCCGACAGCCGCACCACCAAAGAGAAGCGTGCTCCCGCCGAGGTATGCAACGACGAAATTACCAACGCCCGGTAGTCCTTTGAAAAGTTCTGTATACGCGACGAGTGCCGCGAGATTCACTACTGCGATGGCAATCGCCAGTACAGGCAGCGTGAGCGCGAGCACAATCGCAGCAGCGAACAGCAAAGCGCTACCCCACAGTGCCTCACGAGGACTCACCGCACCACGGGGAATCGGACGATCAGGCTGGTTAATCCGGTCGATTTCACGGTCGAAGTAGTCGTTTATCGTGTTACCTGCACCCACGGCCAGCACGGTGGCACAGACCGCCGCGCCCACATGGAGTGCCGTAGAAAGTGAAGCCGAGAACCCGACAGCGACGAACGCGCCGATGAACGTCAACACACCTGAAGCTATGGCATTCATGGGGCGAGTGATTTCGACAAACCCACGAATACGCTCGGTGGACACTGCGCGTGTCCGTCTCATTATCCCGTTCATCAAACCGTGCCAAACGTCTCTTGCTGAAGTTCTTTGCTACTCCTGACTCATATATTCAATGCTCTTTCACTCACCGCTCACGAATCGTCATCGGCAATCCATTCTGCGTTTTGGTAGTCATCTCCGGCTCTATCGTGATATTCGTCTCCTCTCCTGCCCATTCGAGATCGAATCGTTGACCGATGGTTGCGAGCGCGAGTGTCGCTTCGAGCCGAGCGAACTCCTGAGCAATACACGTCCGCCGACCCCCACCGAACGGGATGAAGGCATACTCATCAAGTTCTTCCTCGAAATCGTCCGTCCACCGATTAGGGCGGAACTCCAGTGGATTGTCGTAGTACCGCTCATCACGATGCACAGAAATTATCGAGAGGTGAACCTGCTCGTCGGACGGAATGCAGTAGCGACCTACGTCCACATCTCTCGTTGTCTGTCGAGGAATCGTGTGAATGGGTGGGTAAAGTCGAAGAGTCTCGGTAATGATTCGATTAGTCAGTTCGAGGTCAGCAATGTCGTTTAGTGTCGGCGAGTCGCCACTGAGTACTGTGCCGATCTCGTCATAGAATGACTCACGAACATCCGGCTCAGTTGCCAGTGAATACAGAGCAAACGCAAGGGCCGATGCTGTCGTTTCGTACCCAGCGAAAATCATCGTGAGCATCTGATCTTCGATCTCTTCAGCGCTCAGGCCATCCTCATCCGTTGCTTTCCCTGCCTCGGAAAGTTTCGAGAGTAACGTTTCGTTCTGCGAGCCATCCAATCCACCCCCAGAATCCGGTTTCTGAATTGTGTCATCGAGCGTCACTTCGCCAGAATTATCGCCACTACCATATTGATACTCCGCTAGCAACCGACGCACTTCGATTCTGATTCGCTCCTCTGACTCACTGAACTTCCTGCGCGATGGCGTTGGTACCCAGTGTGGCATGAGCCACGACGTTGGCACGAACCACTTGTTGAGACCATCTGACGCTTCACGCAGTTCCTTTCCCTCACCGGGTGCCAGATCGCGCCCGAACAGTGTCGCAAACAGAATCTCAATGGTCAAGTCCTGCATTTCTGATTCAATATCGTGGGTTTCACCCGATTCCCATGTCGAGAGCCGACGCTGGGTTGCTACAACCATATCATCAGCATATCCACTAATCTGGCTCGGGTGGAAGAGTGGTTGTAGGATGCCACGTTGTCGACTCCATTGGTCGCCTTCGGTTGAGAGTACACCATTTCCGAATACCCGGTCGAAATCATCCGTCTTCCCGAAGGCGTCAATATCCGTGACGAGCGCCTGTTTCAGATACTCTGGCCGAGCGAGTACGTAAACATCGGTGCCGGGCAATTCCATGCAGTAGAGGTCTCCAACCTCGTTGGTGGCATGGTCAACAAACTCGAAAGGATTCTGACCAAAATGAAACGCATGACCAATGACGGGGTGGCCTTCGGGCGAAGGCGGGTGCCGAGTATTGTTACTCATCGACGGAACTCATCGATAGAGGGTTAAAAGACACTATATCCGCTCTACGGAGTGACGGTCGCCGATGAACCGCTTTCGCTGAACTTCCTTTCGCTACTCTTTGGAACCGGCACGGTCGAGGAATTCCGCGAGGAGTACTCTGACGAACTCCACTCCGCGGACGTGTCCGGTCTCGTCGGTGGAGTGATCTGCGCAAAGTATGGATACTCACAGCACGTATAGAGTGTATGATTGGAACTCGCCGATTCGATGTGGTAGAGCATCTTTCTGAAGCAGAACTCGACACGGCAATCAATGAGGCTCAGAAGGCGGACGAGGCCC
>DASSKS010000532.1:0-8074 GCA_035690245.1 Halococcus sp.
CGCCCTCGCCGACTGAACGAGTTTCGACGACAGCTCCGATGGTATTCTAGTGGTAACTCTGTACGGTTCGTTCATGAACAATCCACCGAAGGGTTTTTATCATCGCCATACACTCGTTATCACGAATCACCCGACAATTACTGACACACGAACTACAGACCATGACGAAACCCAATCGAGGACCGAAATGACCGACGAAGGAGCACAACACACAGAGACCGACGGCGGCGTCGCGCGCGGTGACATCTACGCCACCGAAGAGGAGGGCAAGAAGTACCGTGACTCGGTCTACGAACCGCTAGACGACGAATCCTTAGAGCAGGCTCCGGCGACGAGCGAGTATCCCAAAACCGACGGACAGGGTGGCTTTCGTATCGCCGACCTCCCGAAAGTACCGAAGATATCACACATCGTTGGGCCGAGCGCCATCATGCTCGGCGCGTCGCTCGGGTCGGGCGAGACGATGTTCTGGCCCACAATCGTTGCCGAAGGGAGTTGGGGGCTGTATTGGGCCTTCTGGGTCGGCGTCATCACCCAGTTCTTCATCAACACCGAACTCCAGCGGTGGGCGATTGCCACAGGCGAAAGCATCTTTCAGGGGTTCAATCGGCTGCATGGCATCTGGCCGCTGTTTTTCCTCGTCTTTGGCTTTTTCCAACTCGGCTGGCCGGGTTGGGCCGCCACCGGTTCGGAGATATTCGCCGCGTGGACCGGTGTCGTGCCGCGCTCTGAGTGGTGGATAATCGGCGTCATCTCGATGGCCGTCATCTGGCTGACCTATCAGGTCGGCCCATTGATGTACAACGTCATCGAACGGGCCCAAATCGTGATGATGGTGCTTGCAATCCTCATCGCCATCGTGCTCCTGTTCACGCTCAACACGTTCGGACAGTTCGCCAACGTCCCGCTTGGAGCGGTCAACTTCGGCGCGCTTCCTTCGGATGCTGACTTCGATATCGCAACCTTTCTTGGGGGGTTGGCCTACGCTGGTGCTGGTGGCTATACCAACCTCGCACAGGGAGTGTGGGCGCGCGAGAAGGGCTACGGAATGGGTGCCTATCAGGGACGAATCAAGAATCCACTCCGTGGTAACGAGGAACCGGAAGACCAAGACGGGAGTTACACGTTCGAGCCAACCGACACCAATATGAAGCGATGGCGAGCGTGGTGGAAGGTCACCCAGCGCGAGCACTTCCTCACCTTTGTCGTTGGCGTGATGGTCGTCGCAACCATCTTGATGTCGGTTTCCGCTAAATTCGCCGGTGGCGGGGAGTTCGGCGGCAATGGTGTAACGATGTGGCTCGATACGATCATTCCCAGTGTCGGGAGTATTAGTGCGTGGCTGTTGTACGCGCTGTTGTTCATCGCGCTATTCAGCACGCAGTACGCCCAAATCGAGGTGTTCGTTCGGAATAGCTCCGATATCGTCTATCAGAAAATCGGTCGCAAGCGCGGCTGGAACATGAGCCGTATCTTCTTCGGATTGCTCACCATCTTCACCCTGTGGGGAATGGCTATCATCGGCTTTCAGGTCGCAGAGCCGTGGATCATCCTCGTCATCGGCGCGGCGGCCGCCGGCGTGATGATGTGGCCGTACAACGCGCTTACTGTTATTCTCAACACGACGCGGATGCCAGAACACACTCAGCCGGGGTGGGCCAGAATCGTCGCCATGTGGTGGGCAACGGCCTTTTTCGGCTATTTCAGTATCCTGCTCATCGGCGAGACGCTCGTTACCCGCTTCGGACTCGACGCCTTCGGAACGACTGTCGCTGTCATGGGGAGCGGCGTTGGTGGCTACGTGCTCTGGGCAATCGCACTCGTCGTCCAAATCTACACGATGTATCGCTCCGCGCGGGCGAAACTCGACGCGAGCGGCACGGTTGATGACGCCGACGAGGCGTCTGGCTTTCTCGCCTGAGAGACCCTGCTTTTTTCTTGCTCGCCACATAGACACCCTATGGCTTCAAGAACACAACAAGGTGGACTGACCCCACTCTTTCAGCTACTCGTCACCTATCGCTTGCTCGTTTACTTCGGCGGGCTGTTCGTCATCGGTCTCCCATTGTTATTCGGTGCGCTCGGCATCGAATTTCCGGGGACGGCGCGCACGGTCATCGTTTTCATCACGCTCGCAGTGATGGTGCTCACGTACCTCGGTGAACGCCGCGTCGGTTTTCCCGACTCTCGAAGCGAAACAACAACTCAAGACTATCCGCTGAAGATGCGTCTCACGCTCGCAGTCGCGCTTGTCGGTATTGCGGTCGGCGTCTACGTCGCCCTTACAGTCAACACGTTTACGGGTCTGTTGTTCATCGCCGGGGCGTACTTCTTCGGCTACATGGGCTATCGTGGCGGACTCGATGAGGAGGCGGACGAATGAGCGAAATGGATATCGACGAATCCGAGTTCGAGGACCTCCCGAGAACTGACATTGAGGTGTTCCTTCACGTTCATTTCGGGATGACCGGGTCGTTTCCGCTCCGTCTGGCCGAGTTGTTCTTCGCAAGCGACGGGCTTCACATCGCAGAGTATGGGTATATCACGCCGTTGTTCGGACTCGGAACCAAAAAACACCGCCGCGAATCCAGCGGAATGCAAGCGATATATGACTACCACGGACTCGATGAGGTGCTCCTTCAGGCGGATTCAGTCACGTGGCTCGCCTACGACGCCATCGAACGGATAGTTCTCCACGACGGTGGCAGGTTTGGCCGCCCGAAGCTCACCGTCTACGCGGACGAGCACTCAGATGCCTACCGACTCCACGACGAGGAGCATCCAGAGGAACTCGCTGCCGACATCGAAACCTGTGCCGACCGGTATGACTTTTCGTTCGAAACGGCTTCAGGCGTCGGCTTTTCGCCCCGCGAGAACATTCATCGGTTTTTCTCTTAATACTTTTCTCGCAGCCGAATCACGAGGTGGCCGAGCGCAGCACAGGTGATTCCGACGACGTACAGCGCGACGAGCACCACAGTCAAAACGGCGCGCACGGCGGATGAGGCGTGTTTTTGCCGGCGGGCGAGCGTTCCACATCGGTCGACTAGCCAGCGAACCAATCTGGTCGTCCCCGCCTCGGGATGGCGTGAAAGCGTGGCGGCAATCGGTGGACTCACCGCGTAATAGATGGTGACGAGTGCCCTGCCCGGTGCGGAGTGAGCAAGCGAGCCATCGCGGAACTCCCGCAGCGCGTCGAGTGTGGGACCTTCGCCAGCGGTCGCAGTAGTAATAAAACACGCAGAATGGTGCTGTGTCACCTCCACACGCATGAGGTCGTCTTTCGGATAGCGCGTCGTCTCCCCACCAGAAAACGATACATCGGATGAAACGAAAAACGCTACCGAGGAGTGTTTGAGGTAGACGTTGCCGTGGTCGTGTCGCTCGCCCGCTCGGGTTCGGACACTGACGTGTTTTTTCCGACTGTCGCCCACCGTTACCGGTGATGATTCGTCAGATTCGTTCGTTTCAGTCGATTGATTCTGTTCTGTCTCTTGGTCCCGTTCATCTCCCCCATCCATGCGTCGGGCTATACTGCCAGTTGGAACTATTTGAACGACTCCATCAAAGCATTCACCTCCACTTTTTTCCTCGTCGGGTGGCCTCCCTGCGGTCGGCCACCACTCCTCGCAAAAACCGGGACTAAAAACTCCCGCTCACTCGCGTTGCTCGTTCGCGGTACAATCACTAGCGTTCTCCGCAACCGCACCGCGCCACACGCCTCCCCAGCCGATTCCTTCGCTCGTTCGCTACGCTCACTTCGCTCAGTCATCCCTCGCACGCCGACTCGCGCTCGGTGCTCGTTTCACTCGCACACGAGCGCGAGCGCGCGCCATCCGCTCCGAAGACGGACGCAACTCGAAATTCTTCTAACTGAGTGGACTCTGGAAGCGGTATGTCCCTCCTCTCGATTTTCGCCACTGCCATTCTCCCCATCGTCGCCATCGCGGCGGTCGGTTTCGTGCTCGGACGTGTACGCAAAATCGCTGTCGAACCGCTCAACACCGTCACCGTCTACGTGCTGGTCCCGGCGCTCGTCTTTTACAGTCTTACAACTACCGAACTCGGCGGGAAGACGCTCATCAAAGTGCTCGTCGGCGTCTTCGTCTTCATCATCGTCATGGTCGGTCTCGCGGAGGGCGTCGGGCGCGCAATGGGCGTAGAGGAACCGATACACAGCGCACTCGTGTTGGTGAGCGCCTTCTCTAACTCCGGCAATTATGGGATTCCGCTGTCTGCGTTCGCGTTCGGCGCGGTCGGGCGGGCGACCGCCGTGCTCTATCTGGTGGGCCAGAGCGTTGTCATCTACACGGTGGGTGTGTATCTCGCCTCGCGCTCGGGCGGTGCGCGCGGTCTCTCCGCACTGAAGATGGTGTTCAAACTCCCCTTACTCTATGCGGTCGTGCTCGCGCTCGCGTTCCGTTTTTTGGGTCTCGTTCCGCCAGCAGACAGCGCGGCGATGACGACGCTCAAACTCGTCGGCGACTCCTCGATTCCGCTCATGCTCATCCTCGTCGGCATCCAACTCGCGGGTGCGAACTACGGAGCAGCACTCTCGCGCGTCGGCACGGCGAACGTGCTCAAACTGCTGGTCGCACCCGTCATCGCACTCGCTATCACAATGACGCTCGATTTCAGCAATCTCACTGTTGCGCGCGTGTTCGTCCTCGAATGTGCGACGCCGGTGGCAATCACGCCGCTCATCTTGCTCATCGAATTGGGTGAAGGACGCACTGCCGACGGCGTCAGCGGCCCGGAATACGTCAGCGCAGCGGTACTCACCACGACGCTCGTGAGCGTTCCCGTACTCACGTTTCTGATTGCCGCGCTCGAAACGAACTTCGTCGGGGGATTATTGTAAGTCCAACAAACACACTGTATTGAAGTTACTATGAGCAAGTATACTCAGAGTAAACATAGATCAAACCGACAGTAGATTTATTATTATAAGTAACATGAACTACCTGGAGATGAAAACAATTAAGGTATCCAATCCAGTCCACGAGCAACTCACGGAACTGCGCGATACGAACGAACATACCTCAATCGACAGCGTTCTACGTGAATTACTTCACGGGACGGCTGGCGATGATCCGATAACGGACACTCTCATCAAATGAGTGATCGAACACCCAATGAGTGATCGAACACCCACCAAGCCGGACAGACCAGAAACCGACGGCGGTGAAGCGACACCACGAGAAACCGTCGAGCAGACAGTTACGGACGAACAATCCAGCGAACGAAGCGGAATTTCATGGAAAATGGCGCTCACAGCGGGCGTCATGGGCCTGATAATCGGTGCGTTCGCTGCATGGGCGACGCTCAACCTCGGCATTGCGTCGGTCGCGTTCCTCGTCGGACTTGTTGGTGGAGGATACTACCTCTACCGCAAACCCATCCCGAGCGCGGCCATTGGCTCGGGCCTCTATATCACAGCACTTGTCATGATTCTAACCCCTCTTCTGTTTTATATCCCGTCGATCTTCTCGTCGAGTGAAGGCGAAGGAGCGGCGGCGGCCGGCGCGTTCATCGGCAGCGTGTTCGGACTCGTCATCTGGGGATTCGTCTTCCTTCTCTTTGCGATTGTGACCGCCGCAATCGGCTACTTCTTCAGCCGCCGCGCAAAAAAGAAACTCGCGGCGTAACGCGACTCACGCTTTTGCAACGGATCGTGAGAATCTGAATCTTGGGAGCGATGATGCTATTTCATGTGAACAGATGGTATTCGAGTGATCGGACCATTCATCGATGGGGCGGGAGCAATCGCTCCTCGATACAACGGTCGCCCCACAGGACGAGATAGCCGTAGGCAAGCAGTAACACCCCCAGTCCGACCGCGAGCGGATAGACACCGGCGACGGCGAACTCGACCGTCAACAACACCGCCGAAACGAGGATGAGGCGTATGAGCACGTTTCCGAACGACCACATTACGAGCATCAGTGCGTTGGAACGTAAAACCACGCTGCCTGCCAGTTACTGCCGTTCAGATGGGGTTGAGAGATTTGTATTCGAAACCATGTGAATGACCAGCGACCCGTCATTCCCCTCAGCTATCCGGTGAGTCGTCGGTGAACAACGAGAGGAGTTCGTCGGAAACACCGTCGCGCGAGAAGACTGTTGCGAGGTCGTCGGGTCTGATGGTCGTCTCACCCCGTGGAGTGAGTATCGCGTTCTCGCGCTCAATAGCGACGACCAGTACATCCGCACCGATTAATCCCTCCTCGTTGGCCTCTCTGAGCGTGCGTCCGGCAACCGGCGCACCAGATGAAACGGTGAGCGAGACCACTTCGGCGTCGCCAGCGAGGCTCATGAAGTCGGCCATCGACTGCTCTGTGAGTCCTTCTTCGGGTCCGAACGGCTGGTAGGGATGGAAGTATTCTCGTTGAAGGAGTCCCTCGTCAACGATATCGACGCCGAGTTCCGACAGCGCGCGCCCGATGTGCGTGAGGTCTGCCGTGTCCGAACCGATGACCGTCACGTGGAGGTTTCCTCTGCCGGTCATCAATTCTCTGACGTTCACGACACCCGGAATCCTGAGGACCTGCTGGGCGAGTTTCTCGCGGTCCGGTATCGCCGTATCACACACGAGGAGGTTCGTGAGCGAGCCGTTCGCGCGCTCGTAATCGATGGCCGCGTGATAGCCCTTGATGACCCCACGCTCTTCGAGCTGGTTGATGCGATTTCTAATCGTTCCCGCAGAGACGTTGACCTCCTCTGCTATCATTGGGGCCGAGGTGTTGCGCGCGTCTTCCGTGAGATAATAGAGGATTCGCTTGTCGATTTCGTCGAGGCGGTTCGCCATGCGTGGCGGTGGTCTTCCCATTCCTATAGGTGTTTTCTCACTCGGTGCCCTCCGCGAGGATACGGATGCATATCGTACAGTAGTTTGATTGGCGGAACAGCAATCGAATCGGTTGTTTTATACTATTCACGAGATTTGAAGTGTGTGTACGCCGCTCTTGACGCAATCGCGGTTCCCTGCGGAGAGACGCGCGGTGGACCTCCGTTCGGGACACCGGCGTCCGACCGCTGCATATCCCCGCCAGTGATTGCACGTGAGGACGAGGCGGCTGGCGATGACCCATCTCAATGAACCGAAATCCAGCACAACGACAATCGGGTTCTGATGCATGAGTGAATCCACGGAAACGGCGACCACAACGGACGGAGAGGACGTCGGAACGGAACTCTCCAGAAATCTGGGACTGCTCGAAATCACGATGATCGGCATCGGCGCGATGATCGGTGCGGGCGTGTTCGCGCTCACGGGATTCGCGGCGGGCATCGCCGGTCCGGCACTGCTTCTTGCCTTTCTGTTCAACGGCGTCATCGCCCTCTTTACCGCCATGTCGTATGCCGAACTCGGTTCGACGTTTCCACAGGCCGGCGGCGCGTACAACTGGGTCACCGAAGCGCTGCCGAGTCCCTACGGGTTTTATACTGGGTGGGTCAACTGGCTCGCCCAAGCGCTCGCGTGTGCGCTGTATGCAGTGACCTTCGGGAGTTTTCTCATCACGCTCATCAGCGGCTATACCGGTCTTTCCGAGTCGTTCGTCTTATTTGGGTTTCTCACGCCGACCATCGCCGAGAAGGGCTTTGCGGTGCTCGTCATCGCGCTGTTCGCCTACATCAACTACCGCGGCGCAGAGGAGGCCGGGAGCGCAGAGGTCCTCGTGGTCGTGCTCAAACTCATCATTCTCGGGCTGTTCGTCGTCTTCGGCATCCTTGCGACGTTTTCTTCCCCGAACTGGTCTGCGAAATTCCTCTCGAATCCTTCGTTTTTCCCCACCGGTATCGGCGGCATCCTCGGCGCGATGGGCTTCGTCTATGTGGCTTTCGAAGGCTATGACATCATCGTTCAATCGGGTGAAGAAGTCAAAAACCCCGGCGAGAACATCCCGAAGTCGATATTCTATGCGCTCCTCGCCACCATCCCGATATACATCCTCGTGGCGTTTGCTGCCATCGGCGGAATCGACGTCACACCACGCCTTCTCGAATTCGCCAACATCAACGCCAACCCATCATCTATCCCGACGTGGCAACTGCTTGGTAACCTCGGCGAGTT
>DASSKS010000533.1:0-3256 GCA_035690245.1 Halococcus sp.
TATCGGGCATTGGCCTGTTTGCGCTCGTCGGGTTCGGTCGAATCGGCTCGGCCATCGGGTTCGTCGCTGCTGTCATTATCGCCACGTTCTTCTGGAGTCCGCAGTTCGCGCTGTTTCCGAGCATCGTCGGCGATTACTACGGCCAAGCCAACTCCTCGACCAACTACGCGCTGGTGTATCTCGGCAAAGTCGGCGGTGGCGTCTTCGGTGGTGTACTCGCTGGCTGGCTCATCACCGTTGCAGGCTGGGGAACGACATTCCTCGTCGGTGGCGTGCTGGCAATCCTCGCGGGAGTCGGTGCGTTCGTTCTCAAACCCCCCACCAGGTGAGGGTTCGTCGAAAGTCATCGGGGAAGCTATGTGACTCCGGCACACAACAAGACACCATGAACTCGACACCGGATTTAGACCGCTATACCTCTCGGCGTTCGACGGTGTACGCCACGGAGGGAATCGTTGCGACGAGCCAGCCACTCGCCGCCGAGGCGGGCGTAGAGATGCTTCGTGCGGGCGGCAACGCCTTCGACGCCGCCGTGGCGACCGCCGCAACACTCAACGTCACCGAACCCACAAGTACAGGGTTGGGCGGGGACGTGTTCGCGCTCTATCGCACTGCGGATGGAGAGGTCGGCGCGCTTCAAAGCTGTGGGGGTGCGCCAGCGGAAGCGACCATCGATACTGTTTGCGCCGCCATCGCCGAGGACACCGATGACGACCCAGCAGATGTAGTAATGCCTCAAACGGGCGCGCACACAGTGACAGTCCCCGGCACTGCACGCGGTTGGGAGGCGACCATTGAGGAACTCGGACAACTTTCGCTCGAAGATGTCCTCGGGCCGGCGATTCGGTACGCGACCGAGGGGTATCCGGTCTCCGAAATCATCGCTAGCTACTGGCAGGCCGGTGAAGAACTATTCACCGACGAGCACGCCCGCACAGCGTACCTTCCAGAGGGACGCGCGCCACGGGTGGGTGAACGCATCCGTCTGCCCGCACTCGGTGAGACGCTCCAAACCATCGCAGAAGAAGGAGCCGACCCCGTTTATGAAGGGGCTATCGCCGAGGAAATCGCAGCGGAAGTGCAGAAGAAGGGTGGCTTCATGACCACCGACGACCTCGCGGCGTTCGAACCCGAGTCCGTCGAACCAGTGAGCATTACCTATCGAGGAGTCGAGGTGTACGAACTCCCCCCGAACAATCAGGGATTGATTGCGCTCGAAGCGCTCAACATCGCCGAAACCATCGATGCAGGCGGTCATTCGGATGCCGCCGCGCAAATCCACTTCCTCGCCGAAGCGATGAAACGCGCCTTCCACGACGGTCATCAGTATATCACCGACCCCGACTTCGAGGAAATTCCGCCGCTCGCCTCGAAGGAGTATGCAAACGAACGGGCGGCGTCAATCGGTGAGCAGGCATCGGATGTGAGCTTTGGCGTGCCAAATGCCAACGCAGAGCACGCGGATACGGTGTTACTCACTACCGCAGACAGCGAGGGAAACGTGGTTTCGTACATCAACTCGCGGTTTGCGGGCTTCGGCAGCGGTCTCGTCGCGGGCGAGACGGGTATCGCGCTCCAGAACCGGGGGGCGTCGTTCTCGTTGAACCCAGACCATCCGAACCGTCTCGAACCCCGAAAGCGGCCGTTCCACACACTCATCCCGGCGGTCGCGCGCTTTTCTGAGGACGACTGGGCGGCGTTTGGCGTCATGGGCGGGTATATGCAGCCACAGGGCCACCTGCAAGTGCTTTCTGCGCTCGTTGACGACGAACTCCCATTGCAGGCGGCGCTCGACCGCCCCCGGTGGCGATATCTCGAAAACGGCGCGCTCGCGGTCGAAGCCCGCATGGACGATACAGTGCTCTCGAAACTCGTCAGAATGGGCCACGACGTTCGCGTCCAGTCACCGGTGGGCTTCGGTGGCGCACAAATCGCGCGCAATCAGGATGGAGTTCTCTCGGGAGCGACCGACCCGCGAAAGGACGGTCTCGCTACTGGCTACTGACTCCCAGGTATTTCGTTCGCTTCGACGCTTGTCTGTTCGAACCGTCTTGAATGACAATTCGGACATGATTTGTCAGCCAACTGTGTTTGTATGGCTTCATCATAACACCTGGCGATAGCCTGTGTATCCAACGCGAATTATAGGATTCGCAGACTACTGATGTTTTTATTTAATATATGTGGGGTGTAGATGCGAATCACGGGCCACAAATAACCGCACCGCGCCACACGCCTCCGCCACCACTTTTTTACTCGTCGGGTGCGCTCGCTACGCTCGCGTCGTTCGAAAGGCGCAAAGCGCCTTTCGTGATGACGAGAGAGCTTCGCTCTCTCGAACAACACCTCTCCTCGCAAAAACCTGGACTGAAAACTGCCGCTCACTCGCTATGCTCGTTCGCGGTACAACTGCTTACCCACTCCGCTACCGCAGGCCACACCCTCCCCAGCCGATTCCTTCACTCCGTTCAGTCATCCCTCGCACGCCGATTCGCGCTCGGTTTCGCTTCGCTCAACACGAGCGCAAGCGCGCGCCACCGCCACCAAATAAAAATTCAGTCGATTGTATCGCACACTTAGGCGTTCGGCGTCGGGCCGTCAGCCAGTAGCTTGTACGCGCTGAACACCACGAGTCCGAGCACGGCGGCATACCAGAGCGTTCCCACACGAATCACCATCGTCGCGCCCACGGCAATCGGTTCGGCGACGCCAAACGTAAGCAGCAGGGCGGTCATGCTCGCCTCGGCAGCACCAAGCCCTCCAGGAAGCATACTCACCGCGCCGATGACCGTCCCGAGCGCGAAGACGAACACTCCCACGAGAAGCGCGGTCTCGATATCGAATCCCTGAAGGATTATCCAAAGCGCGACGCCTTCGAGACCCCACGCGTTGATGCTCAACACGGTAGCCACCGAGAGCGGACGAAGCCGAAACAAGGCATACGCACTCTCATAAAAGGTTTCGAGGTCACCAGCGTAGTCGCCAACAACAGGAAGTGATTCGGCCCATTCGAGCAGCCGAAGACAGCCTGCACGCCACTGGAGCAACGAGAACCCGAACACGAACACGACCGCGAGCACGACCAGTACGACTGTCGAGCGTCCGTAGGCCACGACGCCGAGCGCAGCCAAAATCGACAGCGAGAGCAGGTCGGTGATGCGCTCTGCGCCGACCACCGAGGTCGTTTGACTCACAGACACACCCTCCATATCGCGCAGGAGCCACGCCTTCCAGACCTCGCCCGCTTTCCCCGGAG
>DASSKS010000534.1:0-6700 GCA_035690245.1 Halococcus sp.
ACTCCCCGCCGAGCAGTGGACTGAGCGCGTCGGTAAACAAATGAGAGACGTACCCGACCGCAAAGGCAGTCGCCACGTGTGGCTGTTCGCGGCGATGGGCGTACCAGCCGACCACTCCACAGACGATGGCAGCGGTGAGCAGCGAGTGAGCGAACGACCGCCCACTCGGCAGGAGATGAAACGTCCACGCGAGCGGTTTGTCCACGATGTCTGGAAATTGCGTGCCGACGGCGACACAAAGCGCCGCAGCGTCATCCGGCGGTCTGTCGAAACGCCGGCGTGCGAACGCCGAATACAGCAGATAGCCGACCGCGAGGTGTCCCCAAGGCCACATGAAGTTCGATAGTAGGGTGAGTGACTTACCCGCTTCGGAGCGGCGCGAGGGTCAGTAATGGTCAGATAGGTTGTCTGCCAGACGGAAGAACGAAGCGCCGGAGCAACGTTCCAGGTCGTAGATGTCCGAACCCAAATGAATGGAAAGCCTGAGAAGAAGCAGGAGACATATTCTGTCTCGGGGAGAACACATCCAATATGCAACTTACAAAAGAGTGGTTGCAGACAGCTACGACGAGGTTTCGATTTTCGACAGTTTGAAACTGAAGGTTTATATGACTGCCCCCGCTAGATAGCAATACAATCATGACGCAGGTGAACAAAATTCCGGCGACTAAACCGGATGTCTACGAAGCCTGCCGTGCAGGTGCTATTAGCGAAGAGGAAGCGCGGAATTTCTTCAAATCTGACTGGGAAGATGTTTGCCAGCTATATCGCGTTGAAAACATCCTCGACTCCCAACCTGATCCAGAAGTAGATAGCTCGGATCTTTTCCGATAATACCGTCTACCGCTGATTTCGATTAACCAGTAGGTATTTCTATCACCTATTTCATAGTAAATACTAACAGCACGCATGAAACCAGTCCTTGTGGATACATCTAGTCTTCTTGCCTATTGTAAAACAAACTATGACGAATTTTTATTTAAACGCCTTCAAATGACTACGACTAATGTGTGTAATGATGAGGTCAACAGGCAGAAGAGTGCTTCGGACGATTTTTATAAAAAACGCTCATGTGAGCGCTATCTTGATCTTTGTCGTGATAACAAAAATCCCGATATCGAATATGTTGAAAGGTACAAACCTAATGTCGAAAATCAAGGAGAGCAGACGTTAGAGTATATATTTGAGGAATATCCTGATGAGGTCAAATATATCCTCCTGTTCGATTTCGAGGCAATTGAGAAATTTGAAAATCTGAAATATGAAATAGGAGGCGATGCAGTTGATACACGTATCTCACTACCCAATTATGCCTTTGAACTTCTGCGAAAAAATGGAGAAATGAGTGACGATGAATACTGCAAAGCCACTTATCAAATGGGTGTAGAAGAGGGATGGATGGCCCGCCATGCACAGAAACTCGCTTCGGTGAGTCCAGTTGAGTGTGACCGATTCCCATAAGCGATATTTATAGTATGTCTATTGAGTGAACCAAACGGGTGTTCCACTCGAACGGCATTTCACTTACAGGTGATGCCAACCGATGGAGCGGTAGTCAGTGAAATCAACAGAAGAACTGTAGGAGTTCTACGGTAGCGCACTCTGAGCGGATGGTCGAGATTTAAGCCCCCGGTTCCCTTGCTTGCAATATGACGCTCGCACTGCTCGCTCACGAGTTCTTTCCCGACGAGGCAAAAACCGCCGTCAGCATTCTCAGGTACGCCGATGAGGACGTGGTCGCCGTCCTCGACCGCGATACCGCTGGCAAGCGCGTCAACGATTTCCTACCCGATGTCCAAGACGCGCCAATCGTCGCCGGCATGGACGATATCGCTTGCGACGAACTCCTCATCGGCATCGCCCCAATCGGCGGGGAATTCGAGGAATCATGGCGGCCCGATGTCAAAAAAGCGCTCGAACGCGGCTGTGACGTTACCGCCGGACTCCACTACTTCTTGAACGATGACGAGGAGTTCCGCGCGCTCGCAGACGAACACGACTGCGAACTCAGCGACGTTCGCCGTCCTCCAGAAGACCTCACGGTGAGCAAGGGGGTCGCAAGCGAAGTCGATGCCGAGGTGATTCTGACTGTGGGAACTGACTGCTCGGTTGGAAAGATGACCGCGACGCGCGAACTCTACGAGGCTGCGCGCGAACGCGGCGAGGATGCCGCGTTTATTCCTACTGGACAAACGGGAATCATGATAGAAGGGTGGGGGAATCCAATCGACCGCGTGGTGAGCGATTTCACTGCTGGCGCGGTCGAGGAGATGATACTCGAACGGGGAGACCACGACTATCTCTTCGTTGAGGGCCAAGCCTCCGTCGTCCATCCGGCCTACTCGGCAGTGACTTGCGGAATCCTTCACGGGTCGATGCCCGACAAACTGGTGCTCTGTCACGAGGCCGGACGCGAGGTAATTCACGGCTACGAGGATTTTTCGCTTCCAGCACTTCCCACGTATGTCGACCTCTACGAGAACCTCGCTGCTCCTGTGCATGAAACCGAAGTCGTCGCTGGCGCGCTCAACACCCGAACCGTAGAAACCGACGAGGGTGCACGGACGGCTGTCGGAGCCTACACCGAGGCACTCGGCGTCCCGACGACTGACCTGCTCCGGTTCGGCTCGGAGGGGATACTGGAGGCGGTGCTGTGAGCCTCGATACCGAGTTCTGCCGACTCACGCTTGACCTCGAAGACCCGTTCACCATCTCCCGAGATACCCAAGAACAGGCCGAAAACGTCGTCGTACGCATCACGGACGGCGAGTACGAGGGAATCGGCGGGGCCGCACCCTCTGCCCACTACGGCGAGACAGCAAAAACTGTCGAAGCCGTGCTTCCCGAACTGCTCGCGGTCGTTGAGGAGGTAAATGACCCGCACGCCCTCGCTCGCATCGAACGTCGGATGGCCGCGGTCGTCAAAAAGAATCCCGCCGCGCGGTGTGCGGTCTCAATCGCACTCTACGACCTCGTGGCGAAACGTCTCGATATTCCACTGTATCGCTACTGGGGACTCGACGCAGACGAGACGGTAGCGACATCCTACACCATCGGACTCGATACTGTAGAACGAATGCGCGAGAAAACAGAGGACGCGGTGGATGCCGGCCATTCGATTCTAAAAGTAAAACTCGGCACCGAACGCGACCGCGAAATCGTCGCAGCGATTCGTGAGACGGCCCCCGACGCGCGGATTCGCGTGGACGCAAACGAGGCGTGGACGCCTCACGAAGCCATCGACACCATCGAGATGCTCGCCGATTTCGATGTCGAGTTCGTGGAACAGCCAATCCCCGCCGAAAATCCCGACGGACTCGCGTTCGTCCATGAGCGCTCGGCCCTGCCGATTGCCGCCGACGAATCCTGCATCACACTCGCGGACGTTCCACGAACCGCCGAGTACGCGGACATTGCCAACATCAAACTCATGAAATGCGGCGGATTGCGCGAGGCGAAACGAATGATTCACGCGGCCCGCGCACACGGACTGGAAGTAATGTTGGGCTGTATGGTCGAATCGAACGCCTCGATTGCGGCTGCGCACCATCTCGCGCCGCTGCTCGATTATGCCGACCTCGATGGGTCGTTGTTGCTTTCCGCGGACTCCTACGAGGGCATCCCGATTTCGGCGGGAGAAATCGACCTCACCGACCGGCCCGGAACCGGCGCGCACAAGCGATGACACCCCGACTTTAGACGCCCCGTTTGCGGGGATTTGCCCCGCGCAATCCCCGGATTAGACAGATAAAATACATACGGTTTTACCGCTCGGTCGGGAAGCTTCCCCGATGGACGACCGGGTAGGGAGCTTTCGCCGGGCGACGTGGGCCAACCTCGCCGGCAACACGCTCAAAATCGTCGTGGAGGGAGGTATCGGTCTCACCTTCGGGAGCGCTGCGCTCGTGGCGAACGCCGGCCACTCGGTGGCAGACCTCGTTGCCAGCATCGTGGTTCACATCTGGGGACCAACGGCCTTTGCCGACCCGGACGCAGAACACCAACACGGCCACGAGCGCTTCGAGCCGCTGACGGCACTGTTCGCTGGCGGGATACTCGTTCCACTTGGACTGCTCTTACTGTATGAGAGCATCCAGAAACTCCTCACCGGGGCGGAACCCGGATTCAGCCCATATCTCCTCGGTGCGCTCGTCTTCTCGATGGTCGATATGTATCTCGTCTATCGCTACACCGAACACATCAATCGAACCGTCGATGCGTCGAGTCTGCGGTCGCTCGCACGGGATTGTCTCAACGATTTTTATACGATTATCGCGGCGCTCGTCGGGGTTATCGGCGTCTGGTTCGGCTATCCAGCGCTCGACCCGCTTGCGGGCGGTCTCATCAGTCTCGTGGTGGTTCGTGAAGGAATCGAACTGTCGCGCGAGAACATCGATTACCTTCTCGACCGCGCTCCACCGGCGGACACCCAGCAGGCGATTCGAGAGATGATTCTCGACCATCCCGATGTACTGGGAATCCACGACTTCACGACGTACTACTCTGGGACCAGTATCGAAGTCGAATTCCACGCGGAGGTCGATAGGACCCAGACGCTCGACGAAATACATGGGTTGGAAATCGATGTCCGTCGGCGATTGCACGAGCGATACGACATCGGCGATGTCCACATTCACCTCGACCCGTCAGACCCCGATGGATGAGAGGCGGTACAGTAAGCGATTGACCACTCGACGACCGCGAAGAACTCATCGCCGAGGAATCACTGACGAGGAGTGGGGACTTGTGTGAAGCGACTGAGACTGGTCCGAACGCCCGTAGTATTATATAGGGATGGCCGGATATGCGGGTATGGCACTCGAAACCGTTCTGCTGGCGGTCGGACCGGGCGACGCCGAGCGCATCGACAGATTAGCAGAAGAGACAATCGACATCGCCGGGCCATCCGGCGCAACAGTCGTACTGGGCCACGTCTTCACCGAGGAGGAGTACGCGAGAACCATCGACAGTTTGGGATTCGATAGGACTGTCGAGGAGGTGTCGCCGAACGACGTGGCGAACCGACACGCGACCATCCGCGAACTCGGGGACCGACTCGACGAAGCGGGCGTGGAGTTCGTCGTTGGCGGAGCGGTCGGCGACCACGGCGACAGCATCGTCGGACTCGCAGCGGAGACCGACGCGGATCTGGTCATCGTCGGTGGCCGGCGGCGCTCACCCACTGGCAAGGCCGTTTTCGGTTCAACTGCCCAGACGGTCATGCTCTCTGCGCCGTGTCCGGTGACCTTCGTTCGTGCGGATACGACGTGAGTCGCTGGAAGAAGAAGAGTTTTCCTCCCAAGAACCTACCGACGCTCAATGAGTTTTGTGAGTTCCGTGCTCTCTGCCCTTCGCCGACCGGAACACACCGGCGAGCGGCGCTGTTGGCCGTGTACCCTCTTAAATGGAGTGTTGCTCGCGCTCGCCGTCGTCGCTGTCGCACGCACACGACGGCGCGCGCTCGCAATCTGTCTCGGTGTCGTCGGCACGGCGACTATCGCGCTTCGTGGGTATCTCGTTCCGTACACTCCCCTGTTCGCACCACGGTTCGCAGCGCGGCTTCCCGGCGACCCGTTCCATCTCGACGACTCTGCTCTGTCACGCTTGCCGGATGGTCCGGCCACTCTCGATGGTCCACAGCAACTCGACGGGCCAGACGTGTCAGGTTCGCTGTCAGACGAAGGACCGGACGGCGAGGCGGTCCTTGCCGCGCTCCTCGATGCCGGCATACTCACTACGGATGGCGAATCGCTCGTCCTGACTGACGACGCCAGAGCGCGCTGGCGGGCAGAAATGTGTGCGCTTCGCGGGCTGGAACCCGACGCGCTTTCGAGTGCCATCCGTGCCGTTGCACCGACCGCAGACGCCACGATAGTCACAGACGATGAACAACGCTGGGTCGTGCTCACCGACGAGACGGGTGAAATCGGCCGGGGCGTGTGGCTCTCGTGGCCGGTAGCGATTGCAGAGACCGCCGCAGTGCGTGCGTTCGCGGACGAACTCGACCCCGAAACGGCCATCGGGGCCGCCAGACCGCTGCGGATGTTCCTCGAAATTTGTCCTGTGTGTGATGAACCCGTACACGAAACCACGACGCTCGATTGCTGTGGCGGGCTGAGCACGCCGAAAACCGGTCCGCAGGACGTGCTCGCGTGTGAGGCGTGCGACGAGTGGCTGTTTACCTTTCCACCGACAGAATCGTAGTCCCATATGAGTATCCGAGAGAACCGTTTTGCCTATCCAGAGTAATCAGTGGATAGGAATGGATACCTCGGAACTGAAGGCGGTGCTCGGCGATGCTGGTCTCTCGCCGTACCAAGTCGAGGCCTACGTGACCGTCCTCGCCCGTGGTGCGGCCACAGCGACCGAGATAGCAGAACGAAGCGACGTTCCCGGCCCGCGAATCTACGACGTGCTCCGGGCGCTCGAAAAGCGTGGGTACGTCGAAACCTACGAACGCGACACCCTCCGGGTCCGCGCACACAGCCCGGCGAATGCGCTTTCTGACCTCGAACGCCGCGCGGAGCGGTTTTCTCGCGCCGCCACGGAAATCGAAGACCGCTGGGAGCAACCCGCACTCGACGGCCATACCCCGAGCATCGTCGGGCGCTTCGAGACGGTGCTCGACCGGGCACGGGCCGTTATTCGGACGGCCGAAAGCCAGATTCAAGTCGCCGCGACCGCCGCACAGTTCGAGATG
>DASSKS010000535.1:0-3275 GCA_035690245.1 Halococcus sp.
TTGGCCACCGCCTCGGCATCTCAGAAAGCGCAACTGGGTCGATTCTCGCGGCACTCGGCACCGCCCTGCCAGAAACCCTGATTCCTGTTATCGCCATCATTCAGGGCGGAAGCGCGGCAAACGACGTTGGCGTCGGCGCGATTCTCGGCGCACCGCTGTTGCTTGCCACCATCGCCATGTTTCTCGTGGGAATGAGCGCGTTCGTCTTCTCTGACCGCCGCGACGCCGACGAGCGGGTGCTGTTCCCGGCAGAATCGACCCGCCGCGACCTCTCGTTTTTCCTGTTCGCGTACGTCCTCGCGGTCATCGCCGCGCTCGTTCCGTCGGTCGTATCCATTGGCATCGCCGCCGTGCTCGTCGCGCTCTATGTGTTCTACGTGTATCGGTCGGTTCGAACCGGCGACCTCGCAGAAGGCGAAGGTCTCGATGACCTCCACCTCGGACGGGCCGTCGAAGCCACCGTTGGAACCGACCGCGACCACGCGAGTAATCCCCATACGGTGCTCGTCGCCGCCCAGACCCTGATTGCGCTCGGATTTATCCTGCTCGGTGCGCGCATCTTCGTCACCGAAATCGAGTTCTTCTCGAACGAGGTGTTTGTGGTCCCGGCGGCAATCGTCGCGCTCATCCTCGCGCCGCTGGCAACCGAACTCCCCGAGACGTTCAACAGCGTGATTTGGATGGCGGACGATAACGACACGCTCGCACTCGGCAATATTACTGGTGCAATGGCGTTTCAGAGCACGATTCCGGTGACGCTCGGCATCCTGTTCACCTCGTGGAACCTCTCGTTTCAGTGGGGCACGACCGGATTTTTGAACGTCTTCTCTGCGGTTTTGGCGCTCGTCAGCGGCGGCCTGGTCTATCTGCGCGCACGCGCCGCCGACACGGAGTTACGCCCCGGACCGTTTCTCATCGGCGGCGTCTTTTACGTCGCCTTCATCGCCCTCGCGCTGTATTACGTGTTCGTCCTCGGTGCGGGGAGCGCGTGAGGTCACGTCGAAACGAAATCACTTAGACACTCCGGGCCGAACGGTCAGCACAATGACCATCATGCTCGGAGAATCCATTCCGCTCGCGCTCGTCTCTGGAACCCTCGGGAACGGGATATTCCTCGTGGGCGCGTTCGTGTTGCTCCTGCTTGGCGCGGAGATATTTACGAACGGCGTCGAGTGGCTCGGCCAGCATCTGGGCATGGGCGACAGCGCGACGGGGTCGATTCTCGCCGCAGTCGGTACCGCCCTGCCAGAAACCATGATTCCGGTCATTGCCATCATCGGAGCGTTCTTCTCGGGGGGCGGTGGCGAGTCGGCGAGTGCCATCGGCGTCGGGGCAATCCTCGGTGCACCCTTCTTACTGGCGACGATTGCGATGTTCCTCGTCGGCGTGAGCGTCATCTATTTCAGCGGAGGACGCGAACACGGCAGCGAACTCCACGTTGACGACGAATCGACCGAGCGCGACCTCTCGTTTTTCCTTGTGGGCTACTCGCTCGCGTTCATCGCCGCGTTCATCCCGATTCGATGGATTACCATCGTCATTGGCCTGTTCCTCATCGCGTGGTACGGGTTTTACGTCTACCGCACGCTCCAAAACGACGACTTCGTCGAGACCGGTGAAGAACTCGACCCGCTCTATCTCGGAAAAATCGCAGAACGATTCACGGGAGGGAGAGCCGAAACCGTTCCAGACGGCGGACAGGGCTATGCGAGCGACCCACCACAGTGGATAGTCGTTCTCCAGACGCTCATCGCGCTCGCAATCATCATCGGCGGCGCACACTTATTCGTCGGGGAAGTCCGGTTCTTCTCGAATCAGGTGTTGGCCATCCCCGCCGCAGTGCTCTCGCTGTTGCTCGCGCCGTTTGCGACCGAACTCCCCGAGAAGTTCAACAGTGTCATCTGGATTTCGGACGACAAGGACACGCTCGCACTCGGCAATATTACGGGTGCGATGGCGTTTCAGGGAACCCTGCCGGTGATGCTCGGTATCCTGTTCACCTCGTGGGACCTCTCCCTCCAGTGGGGACCCACCGGATTTCTCAACTCGCTGTCGGCCATCCTCGCGCTCGTGAGCGCGGCGATTCTCTATTACCGTGCTCGTGCTGATGACACCGGTGCGATGCGGCCCGGGCCGTTTCTCATCGGTGGCGCGTTCTATGCGGTGTTCATCGTCGTACTCATCTATCACGTGCTCGCCTTCGATTTGGCCGTGAGCGGGCATTAAGCGACCATGCAGGTATTCGGACTGCTCGGCAATCCCGTTTCTCACTCCCTCTCACCACCGATGCACGAAGCGGCCTACCGCGAACTCGGGATGGATGCTCGGTATGTGACGTTCGAACCCGAACCAGACGACCTCGAAACGGCCATCGAGGGCGCACGCGCACTCGGGATTCGTGGGCTAAACGTCACGATTCCGTTCAAACGAGATGTCAGAAGACTCGTCGAACCCGACGAGTTGGCGAATCGTATCGGTGCGGTAAACACCATCGATTTCAGCGCTCGAAAATCAACGGGGCACAACACGGATGCCGAGGGTGTCCGGCGCGCACTCGAACACCACGGGATTTCGTTTACTGGGAGAGCGGTCGTCGTCGGTGCTGGCGGGGCGGGCCGGGCGGCGGCGTTCGCGCTCGCAGACAGCGGGATGGCCGTCGAAATCGCAAACCGCACAGCAGAACGCGCACACGAACTCGCACGCGAAATCGACGGCGCAGCGGGACACGGACTCGACGCGCTCTCTGCCCTCCTCGATGAGGCTGACGTGCTGGTAAACGCCACCAGTGTGGGGATGCATAGTGAGGAGTCGCCGGTTCCCGCGGCGGCACTTCACGCGGACCTCGCAGTGCTCGATGCCGTTTATTCACCGGTCGAAACCCGATTGCTCAGAGAGGCCGCCTCGACAGGAGCAACGACGATAGACGGCGCGTGGATGCTGTTGTATCAGGGAGTAGCGGCGTTCGAGCGCTGGACGGGACGCGAGGCTCCTGTCGGGAAAATGAACGAGGCGCTTCGGGCACGTATATAAGTGCGCGGGTAATAGGCACGGGCATGACGCTGCTCGACATCATCAAGTCGCTGCTCGGAGTCGGCGATAGCCGGCAGTCGAGCGACAGCCGAAACCGGTTCGAGGAATCGAGAGACCGTTCCGAACCGGCAGAACCGGCGACGGACACCGAAGCCGCAGTGAAAGGCGTCAGTGAGGAGACGGATGAAACAGACGAGCCAGCCGCCGCCGGTGGCGACGCAACCGGTTCGACCGAGTCGATGGTC
>DASSKS010000536.1:0-5467 GCA_035690245.1 Halococcus sp.
GAGGTCGAAAACGATGAGATTCGAATCGCACCCCGCGACGAGTCGGGATGAGACGGTTCGTCGTCCGTTCGAATACGGATGGAGACCGCCGATGACCTCCGAGAAGGAAAAAATGCTGGAGGGGAGGCTGTACGACCCAGACGACCCCGAACTCGTGGCGGGACGAGAACGCACACGGAGACTCACCCACCAGTACAATAGAACGGGAGAGACCGACCACGAACGACGCGAAGACTTGCTTCGGGAACTCCTCGGTTCGACGGGTGACGAACTCCAGATAACCCCACCGTTCCGGTGTGATTACGGGGACAACATCCACCTTGGCGAGAACGTCTATGCCAACTTCGAGTGTGTCGTCCTCGACGTGTGCCAAGTCGAAATCGGCCGCAACTGTATGCTGGGACCCAGTGTCCACATCTACACCGCGACACATCCCCTCAATGCCACCGAGCGAAACGCCGGAGCCGAATACGGCAAGCCAGTCACACTCGGCGATAACGTCTGGGTCGGCGGTCGTGCCGTTCTCAATCCCGGCATAACGGTTGGCGATGGCGCGGTCGTCGGTTCTGGGGCGGTCGTAACCGAGGACGTTCCCAGCGGCGTCGTGGTGCAGGGGAATCCGGCAACGGTCGTGAAAGAACTGGAGTGAATACGACGGCGTGACGGCTTCTCGCTTGCGGTCGCGGATGACGACCTCGAAGCGATGGCCGAGATTCCCTGACCCGGCGTCCGTCGATACTCGTCTCCTGTCACTGTCAAATTTCAGCCATAGGGAAAATTCATTGAGACGAAAGTTTCAAGTGCGAGTAAGTGATATATGCTGTCGTGCACCAGAACATCCTCGTTCCGACCGACGGGAGTGCCCACGCCGCGCTGGCCATCGAGGAGGCGTTCGACCTCGCCAGCACGTACGACGCGACGGTGCATCTCCTCTACGTGATGGACGAGACGACGCGGGGGGATGGATTGATCGGCATGAGCGGTCCACACCCGTACACGAAACTGCGCGAGATAGGCGAACGCGCCATCGGCAAAATGGCGATGAAAGCAGAAGATTCGGGTGTCAGGGTGACGACCGAAGTCAGGCCCGGTATCCCCTACGAAACCATCATCGACTACGCCCACGAGAACGACATCGACGTCATCATCATGAGTTCGCACAAACGCTCTGGCGTGCGGCGGTTCATCTTCGGCAGCGTGACCGAGCGCGTCGTGAGAGGGACTGAGATACCGGTCATCGTGGTACAGCGCAAGTCGGCATCCGAAGGAGATGGAGACACCACCGCAGAGACCGCACAAGAATCGGCGACGACTGGGTAGGTGAGGAGTTCCAGACGAGGGGAGTCACGTCCGCCCCCGAGCAGCAAAACTGACTCTGCGTGATTTGCTGGCGTTCGTCAGACGTGCGTAGGACTCCTCATTCCACAACGTTTTCGACAGCGGCGAGAAGTCTAAATTCATGAGTCGGCAGATACTGTTTACGAGCATCTATACCGGGGTGTTGCTCCTTCCGCTTGGAATCATCGCGTGGCTCACGGGGCGACCGTTTCTCTTTCCGAGTATCGGCCCGTCTGCGTTCTTGATGGCGATGATTCTCTCCGGCGAACCCACCTCTGCCCGGCGGGTCGTGGGCGGCCATATCATTGGTACTCTCGCCGGATTGTTCGCCTACCATCTGTTCGCTCCGGGTATCACTATTCTCGCTCCCACAGTGCCGCTTGCCGGGGCACCGCTCCAACTGACCGCGAGCACGATTTGTGCGCTGATGCTCACGGTGGCCGGGATGCTCTATACCGAAACGGTTCACCCGCCCGCGTGTGCAACGACGCTCATCATCGCTCTGGGTCTGCTTTCGAGCATCGAGGGAGCTATCACCATCATCGGTTCGATAGTGGTGCTCTTCACCATTCATACGCTGGTTATTCGCTACGTCATCCCCGTCTGGAGCGATGAAATGGAATAAGAGACGCCGGCGTTTTTGTTCCTCCGCTATTCGACGTACCGATACGTTCGCTCGTCCATCGGCCCGCGTCCGTCGCGGATGAACTCTTTTTGGGGAGCCGTGAACGCCTCGATGTCGATGTCCTTCGTGTGATTGTGGACATCGTGGATGTCTTCGTATTCTTCGAACGTGATGTCGTATCGGTTCGCCAGTTGGTCTTCGATGTCGAGCGCGCTGATTTCCTCGCGCCAGCCCTCCTTGACCGTCTCGGCGTGGATTTCTGCCTGCGCGCCGCTGCCATACGACCCGACCAGTAGTGTTTCGTCGGTCATATCGAGACCGTCCTCGTGGGCGCGTCTGAGCGCGCTCGCCCGCGCGATGTGGACCGACCCGGTGTACCAGTTGCCGACGTGCCGGGCGATGTCGAGCGTTGGTTCGATAGCTCGCTCGTACCATTCTTCGTACTGGCTCGTTTCCTTCAGTGCGTCCATGTACTCCCGGACTGCCTCTTGATACTGGGCTTCGTCGTCGAAGTCCTCGACTCGTGGCTGGCGACCGATTGCCGAGGCGATTTCGTCTTCGACCTCGGTATCCCGAATCATGTGGCGATAGCCGAGCATCGCGGCCTTCCTGACCATTCCGGGAAACGGCGTGTGGAAAGGGATGTATCGGAACTGGTCTGGATGGGTGGGTTCGGAAACGCTCTCGTAGTCCGCTAAGGCTTCGCGCATCCGCGCGAGATACACCTGTACCGAGCGTTTGCCGTCCACGCTCGGGAACTGCTGGTTAGGTTTGAGGAAGTCCGTCTCGTCTGCGCTGCCAAATCCCTGCGCTTGACTCAATTCGACGAGATTGGGGTCTTCGCTGATGAGCATCGCCACCGCGCCCGCGCCTTGCGTGGCTTCACCGGCATCGCCGCGGGCGTACAGGGCGGTGTCGGTGGCGATGACGAGCGCCGACCTTCCTCTATGGCGACCGGCGCGAATCCAGTTGTAGGCGTCATCGAGGCTCTGTGTCCCAGAGATACACGCGAACTTGCGCTCGCCCTTGTTCGCGTGGTGGAAATCACCATCAAAAACTTGTTCGAGACAGCCTGCGATGTACGTCGAAACTGGTTTTGCGTTGTCGAAGGCGCTCTCGGTGGCAACGTCGATTCGTCCGATGTCTGTGGGTTCGAGACCCTTTCGTTTCATCAGTCGATGGGCGGCGTTTGCGCCCATCGTCACGATGTCCTCTTCGACATCGGGGAACGAACTCGCGTGCAACCCCAATCCTTTCGTGTATTTTGCTGGCTCCTCGTCCATCGCGGGCGCGAACGTCTCCGCGAGGTCGAGTCTGAGTTTTCCGGCGTGAATTGCGACCGCATCGATGCCGACGCTGTTCATGAACCCGATATGAGAAGACGGCCATATGTGTTTGTCGATTCCTGCATCGTTGATTGTCGATATTCGGGCACCGAGTAGCAGTGACCGACTCAAGATGATTCCGGTGGAAACGGGAGTTCGTCGGTCGTTTCCCGGCGCATTACGTCACGGATGAACAGACGGGCTTCATCGAAGAGGTCGTCTTCCGTCTCGAACGTGCGAACGGTCGCATCCCAGCGGTCGGCTACGGCAGCAATCATTGCGCTCCGAACACCCGACTCGTGAAGGAACAACACCCGCTCGCGTGCTCGGTCGCTCATGTCTTCCAGTACTGCGCCCGTCTCGATGCCGACACCGAGGTTCTTCCCATCGTGACGGACCACGAAAATCACTGCGTTACTCGCCCGCGCAAACGCTAAACTCTGTGTTCCGGCGTCCAGCTCGTCCAGTGGAATGTCGGCGTCGGTTGCGAGAAAGGCGTTGAATCCCTCCGTCCGAAGCCCATCTCGAACCCGTTCGAGGAACGCGAACGCTTCCTCGTTTTCGCTGTCGTGGGCCTTGTACGGACCCATCACGTAAACGAGGAATCGCCGGTAGCGCGTGGATTCAAGGGCGTCTAGAAGTCGGTCGCGCATACGATACCTCATAGGGAGGAGTATATAAAAGGCGAACTTTTCAACATTCGTTGACTCAAAATCGTCAGAAACATATATGCTGTGCCTCGTAGCGGTTTTGCGTGCGGCGGTCGCTGAGGCACGCAAAACCCGAATAAAGTGAAAACTCAGTCAACGATTGGACTCACAATGGCCAAGACAGAACATCGCGGCACACCCAAGTTGCCCGAAGACAGTGTGCTCTCGCTTTCGGAGTACCTCGCCATGCAGCGCGCCATTGGTGAGGAAACACGCTATCGAGTACTCACGAAACTCCTTTCAGCGGGTGAATTGAGCGCGACGGAACTCGCCGCCGCGCTCGACATTCCCTCGAATCGGCTGCACTACCATCTCGACAAACTCGAATCAGTAGGGTTGATAGCCAACCGAAAACGGAAGGAGCGCGGTGCTGACGGGCTGTATTCGTACTACACTGCAACAGCGCTCGGGGAGGCGATTATGACTCACGGCGTCGGTGAGTTGCTCGCCGAGGAACAGGAATTGCTCGAACGCTACGGATAGACCGTTTTTTCTCCCCGGCTTTCGAGACTGGTGTATGGCCAAACAGCCACACCTGCTCGTCGAACCGGGTGCGTTGAACGACGTTGCGCTTTTGCCGGGCGACCCGGACCGCGTGGATAGGATTGCGAGCCACTGCGAGGACAGTGAAATCGTCGCCACGAACCGCGAGTACAAACTCGTCAACGCCACCTATGAGGACACTCCGCTTACTATCTGCTCGACAGGCATTGGCTGTCCCTCCGCGGCGATTGCGGTCGAGGAACTCGCTGCTGTGGGCGTCGAGAGTTTCATCCGGGTCGGGACCACCGGCGCACTCCAGCCGGAAATCGAGATTGGTGATGTGATCGTCGCCACCGGCGCGGCCAAAGACGAGGGGACGACCCGCCGATACGAGCGCGACACGGTGCCTGCTGTACCGGATTACGACGTGCTCTCGGGGTTGGTTACGGCAGCCCAAACCCGAAAGGAACCCGTCCACGTTGGAGTCATTGCCTCGGACGACGCCTTCTACGCCGAAACCGACGACTACGTGGCGGTGTGGGAACAAGCAGGTGTGCTCTCGGTCGAGATGGAGGCCGCGGCGATTTTCACGCTCGCGCGCCGGAAGGGGCTTCGTGCGGGGGCGATTTGTACCGTGGACGGCAACCTCGTTTCCGGTACGCAGAAGGGCGAGACCGACGAGGGAGAACTCCCCGAGAAGGCAAAAGATAATGTTGCGCGCGCTATCGACATCGCACTTGAGGCGGCTGCCGAACTCTAACCACCACTGACGGGTGGGAACGCCGCGAGTTCGTCGCCCGCGTCGAGTTCGGTGTCGAGACCTGCCTCCTCGGTAAAGGGGTCCTCGCCGTTGTGGAGGATGTGGATGTGCTCGCGCACCACGCCGTCTGCGACGATTTCGTCTTCGAGGGCGGGGTGGCGTTCGAACAGCGCGGCGAGTGCGTCCGCGAGGGTCGCGTTCGGTTCGGTGTCGATGGCGACCTCAC
>DASSKS010000537.1:0-2279 GCA_035690245.1 Halococcus sp.
AAAGCGGGAGCACCCAGTGGTCTGGGTCGGTCGAAAAGGGCGCAATCGGCACCACCGAAAGCACCTCGCTACCGGGGACGACGACCGGTCCACCGGCGGCGCGCGCATAGCCTCGACTGCCCGCAGGTGTTGCAACCACCACGCCGTCGGCACGAAATCGGGCGACAGGTGCGTCCGCCGAATCACGACTGGAAGGTTCACAGAGCGTCTCAACCGCAAACTCGGAGATGGTCCCCAGCTCTGCTGTCGTGAGAGAGACGTTGAAAAGCGCATGGCCACTCTCCTCATCAGTATCGACGTACACGAACGGCAATTCTCGACGTTCGTACTCCTCAGCGAGAACGCGCTCGATTGCACGCCGGGCGTCGTCCAGTGGAACGCCGGTGACGCCAGCCGCAACCGGAAGGACGGGCGCGGAGACACCAGCGGCGGCGAGGTCGGAGAGGGCTGTATCGCCGACGGCCACGACGGCAGCCGATTCAGCGACGGTCTCCGCAGAGCCAACGTTCGAAACGCCGCCCGCATCAGCGATTGCATCCACGATTCTTCGTTCGTCCGCTTCAGGCGCGACGACGCCGACGCTCGCTCGTTCGTCGCTACTCGTCGCCTCGCCGTCACTCATCACCGGCCCTACTATCCGATAGCTCAAAAGACCACAGGCTTTGGCACTCGTCAGTTCCTTCGATTCGAGGAACGTTTATCCGCCGTGGTCGTCATCCTCGCGTATGAGCCTCGCTGTCGAGACGCCCGCCCCGCCGACGCTCAACACCGATATCGACGCCAACGAGTACGAGGACGCGGACGTGGGTGGCGACGAGTACCGCCGCAACGAACTGGAGGAATTCCTCGAAACAGGCGCGTGGGACGAAGCTTTCGAGGCATGGGCCGCAGCAACCGAGATGACCGAAGCGGAGTTCGACATTATCCGCGACCTCGGTCTCATCGGGCGCTTCGATTTCTTCTGGGACGATTTTGCGGACCGTGTCGGCTATCACGCCCCTGGACTGCCCGAGGACTGGAAAGAGCGCGACATTCACTCTGACCTCGACTCGTGGAACGCGGTTTCGTCCATCAACGCCGGACTCACCGAACTCGGCCAAACCGTGTGTGACGTGCTCAAAGACGACTACATCGACTGGGAGGCCGAGTACGAAGCTCCCGATGACCTCCCCGATTTTTAGGCTCGTGCGGTAATAAGAAACGTCTCGCGGCGGTCGTCTGCGCGCTTGATAGTGAACCCGTGTGATTCGAGTTGTTCCACCGCTTCACTGGCGCTAAAGCGTTCATCGAGGGACGGTCCACGAGACCCTTCGCCGGTCGACGTCCAGTCGGCAAGCACCAACCTCCCACCCGTCTGGAGCACGCGCGTGAGTTCGGCCAGTGCTTCATCGCTACTGAACTCGTGGAAGGTCATCGTCGAGAACGCACTGTCGAGACCGTTCTCCTCGAACGGAAGGTCGTCGATGCCGGCGGTCACGAGCCGCACATTCTCTGGAACGCCGCGCTCGCGGTATAACTCGTGCATCTCGGGCTGGACATCGACCGCGTACAGCGTCTCGACATACGGGGCAACGTCATCGGTGTAAAAGCCAGTGCCGCTGCCGAGGTCTGCCACTGTCATCTCCGAATCGGGGTCAAGCGCAAACAGCAGTTCCTCCACAGAGAGCGAGACGTACCGGGACATATCGTTCAGGTCGTCTGCCCGCTCGATGGAATAGGTGTGAAAGCCCATACTCGGGTATCGGTGGCCAGACGAATATACTGTTGGAGAACCCCCGAACTGGGATATGACGGTACTGGAGTTCACTGGTGTTCTGGCCACGCACGGAACCGCCCGAGTGGTTAAGACTCTCTGTGTTCAACGCTTAATATGAGTGAATCCCTCGTGCCGCCGACCGAGCGCGAATGTGAACGGTGTGGTCGCCGCGATGTCTGGGATACGGCGGCGGAGAACTGGACAATCGAAGACACTGGTCTAATTCACTGCGTCCATGAGTGGGACATCAGCGGGAGCTACAATCCATTCCATCGCTAAATTCGATATCGGACGACCGTTCGACTGCGCTCGGTACGAACGCAGCGATACCTCTCGAATGGCGACAGTTGTAGCAGCCTCGGCGTTCGTCAGCGGCAAACGAACGATTCGAGCGCGTCGTATACGTCGCAGTGGTCGTCAAGGTGTTCGCGGCCCACCTCGATGCCGTCTTCGTCTTCGATTTGGACCATACGTAATGATTGTCCGCTAGCTATATCTGTGTTTCGGATTACCAAGATCCAAA
>DASSKS010000538.1:0-2002 GCA_035690245.1 Halococcus sp.
GAACAGGAGAACACTGATTTCGCCCCTGTCGAAGACGAGGAGGAAGAAGACGAAGACGGATAATCGACGGAGAGAACTACTATCGATAAGTTTTAGCGAACGCACAGAGACTGAATGAGAAGGTGTTCTTATACCCCCTACCTTCGCAGACCTGACGGTGAACTATGTGGCGGCACAATCAAGAATCGGTGTCAAAACCATGGTAGAGAACAAGAGTCTCGCTAATCCGGTACCGATCGGCTTGATGGGCTTTGCGCTCACGACGTTCATCATCGGACTCATCGAGTCGAACTGGCTCGTCGCGTCGGGTTCGGATGCGGTCATCCCGCTCGCCCTTCTGTACGGTGGGCTGGTCCAAGGAATTGCGGGCATCCTCGCGTGGCGCAACGGCAACACGCTCGCACAGACCGCGTTCCTCACCTACGGTGCGTACAATATTTGGTTCGCGTTGTTCGAGTTGTTCGATGTCACCGGCATCATTGACCCCAGCGCGAGCCTCACCGCGTTCGGCGTCATCACCCTCGGATTCGGCATCATCACCGTGCTGTGGTTCATCAGTTCGCTCGGTGAGAGCGTCAGTCTCGCCCTCGTGTTCGCCACGTTGGCGCTGACGTACCTTCTCATCGGCATCGGCTACTGGCTCGATTTCACCGCGCTCAACGTCTGGGGCGGCTACTTCGGGCTGGCCTCGGCACTGATTGCGGCGTATGTGTCGTTCTCATACGTCACCAACGCGACGTGGGGACGCGATGTGGTTCCTACCGGTCCCCCGGTCGTCGGCGGCGAAGACGAGAGCCAAGCCAATGCCGGACAGGCTGGCGACTAACAAATCGGTATCCCAACAAACTGTCGGTCAGGACGGAATTCGTTGGAACACGGTCGTTTTGTCGGCGACTAACGGTTATTTTGATACCCAAGCAGTACACCGATTACCGAAACCACGGTTCAACGGACGATTACCACAATGCCAATCGATGATTCGACGTGGAACCAAGCGACCGAACAGGATAGTACGGCGACACAACTCGTAGAGTTCCTCCAGGATAACGAGTCAGCGGCGTACACGACGAACGAACTCGTCTCTGCAACCGTTCCCGAGGATTCGGTCGACGAGAGCGTCCTCGCGTATTACCGCGCTGTCCTCGAACTCCTCGTGCGCGATGGAACCATCAGCAAATGTGACGTTCGGGACGACGATGCAGAGAACACGGGGCTGGTGCCCTATTTCCGTGCGTCGGCAGAGGCTGACGAGCAGGCGAAAGCGCCACCCACGGAGCAACCAACGGAGCAATCACCGACCACGCGAGAGGTGCCGCTCAGGGTTCGCATGGCCGAAGACAGCGATGCGATTCCGGTGCGTATCGAGGGAGGAGGACAACTGGATACAGACAGCAACGCACCGTTTTTCGTTCGCTGGTATCGCTGGTATAAAAAGGCGTGGCAACGAGCGGCACGGAAAAGGAGAAGGGAACGATAATCTCACTCCGTCGGTTCGCCCGCAACGAGAACGGGGCGGTCGGCGTTCAACATCACTGACTGTGCGCCGCTTCGGAGCTGTATCTTTCCGGCGGGCGAGTGTTCTCGACCACCGACACAGAGGAGGTCGGCCTCGCGTTCGTTCGCCACCTCGACCAGCGCGGTCTGTGGGTCCGTATCCACCGTCTTGACGGTGGTTTCGATGCCGCGCTCGGTGAAGAACGCCACCGTTTTGCTGACTGCAGGACTCTCCTCGTCCGTCTCGCTCGCGTAAACCACGACGACCGCAAGGGATTCGGGTGAAGCGGGCAGGGAAACGATGGCGCGCGCCTTCGTGAGCGCGCGCTCGTGGTCTGTGCCAGTGCCCATAACGACCGTGTACATACCGCGTTCTGGTGGTGTGTGTTTTTATACTGTCCGAAGTAAGTCTTTCCGTGATTTCGCCGGCACGTGTCGGCGTCTGCGGTCGCGGAGCGACCGCAGGTTCGTCAGAGCTACGCTCTGACGGCGTCTCGTTGGACCGATG
>DASSKS010000539.1:0-2332 GCA_035690245.1 Halococcus sp.
ATGACCGCCGTGTGCGGCGCGTTGCGGAAGGACTAGGAGCAACTGTTACAGGGACTATCGGCGTCGTTGTGCGAGCGGTTTCCGACGGTGAACTCACAGGAGAAGAAGGAAAACAGCTCATCGACCGAATCGACGAACGCGGACTTCACATGACCGCCCAACTCCACAGGCGAGCCACCGAACTCATCGAAAACGCAGCCGAGCGCGATTGATTACGGACTCAGCCGTTGACGGTCCGGCGAGACTCACACGTGAGTCTCGCTGGCTCCCAACGTCTTCGTCACGGACTCAGACGTTGGCGATCTCGTGGGAATAGTACAGCCTCACGGATGTTCGGTAAATCGAGCATCGTCATCACGAGGCGCTCAGCACCGATTGCCCACCCGGCGTGAGGTGGCATTCCATACTTGAACATCTTCGTGTAGTACTCGAACGCCTCGGGGTCCAATCCTTGGGCCTCGAATCCTTCCACGAGATGGTCGTAGCGGTGTTCGCGCTGGCCTCCAGACACGAGTTCCATGCGCGGATGCATGAGGTCGAACCCCGTCGAGAGGTCGCCCTCGTCGTGGTCTTTGATATAGAAGGGCTTGATTTCGCTCGGCCAGTCGGTGACGAAGTAGTGCCCGCCGATATCGCTTCCGAGCACCTTCTCGCCCTCGGTGGGCAGGTCGTCGCCCCAGACCAACTGTTCTTCGAGTTCGCCGGTAGCGTTGATGCGTTCGATGGCTTCTTCGTAGGTGAGTCGCGGGAACGCCTCGTCGGGAGCCGAAAAATCGTCGTAACCCAGAATTTCCAACTGGTCTGTACAGTTTTCGGCGACTGCCTCGTAAGCCGTACGAACCACCTGCTCACAAGCGTCCATCGCCTCTTCGTGGTCGATAAACGCACTCTCGAAGTCGACTGAGGTCGCCTCGTTCAGATGGCGGGGCGTGTTGTGTTCTTCCGCTCTGAAAATGGGACCGATTTCGAACACCCGTTCGAGACCCGAGCCGACCATCAACTGCTTGAACAGTTGTGGGGATTGGTTCATGAACGCCTCGCGCCCGAAGTAGGTTATCGGGAAGAGTTCGGTTCCCCCTTCAGTGCCGGTGGCGACGATTTTCGGCGTGTTGATTTCGGTACAACCAATCTCGCGGAACGCTTCGCGGGCGGCCTGCAGCACTTCGGCGCGGATTTCGAAGATAGCCTTTGCCTCCTCGCGTCTGAGGTCGAGCGTGCGGTTGTCGAGTCGCGTCGGGAGTTCGGCTTCGACTTTGCCGGAGGGGTCGAGCGGGAGTCCGGGTTCTGCGGGGGCGAGCACTTCTACACTTTCAGGAACGATTTCGACGCCGGTCGGCGCGCGGTCTTCTTCTTCGACGCTGCCAGTGACGGCGACGACGCTTTCGCGTGTCACCTCTGTACCGGTGGCAACGAGGTCGTCGTCCATCTCCTCCTTTTCGAATTTGACTTGGATTTTTCCGGTTCTATCGCGGATAATGAGGAAGGCGATTCCTCCGAGGTCGCGGATTTCGTGCGCCCAGCCCGCAACCGTCACTGTGTCGCCCGGCTTGGCCTCGGCGGTAGTGGTTCGCTCGTTCATAGCCGTGATTCGAAGCCGAGTGGTTAAAACGCGCTGTTTCGGATGAGCGACGATTGGTGGTGGCTACTGTGCGTCTTTCGCTCCACGGACGGTTTCACGAACCGCCTCACAGCCTTCGTCGTGAACGAGGTCGCCCACCACTACTGTATCGGCGTGTGTGCCCATCTCGTGGGCCGAGTCGTAGTCGTGAATGCCGCCTCCGTAGAACAGTGTCGCCGAATCGAGCGCATCGCCCGCCGCGGCCACGATTTCTGGGTCGCCGAAGGTCCCCGAGTATTCGAGATAGACGATTTTCTGTCCGAACATCCGTTCTGCGACCGCGGCGTAGGCGGCAACGTCTTCAGTACCCAAAGCACAGTTCGCCTGCGTGTATTCGGCCACCGAGGAATCGGGATTCAACACGATGTACGCCTCGGTGTGGGTCTTCGTCCAGTCGATATCACTGTCCATCCTGACCCACTCCTTGTGCGCGCCAGTCATCCATACGATGTCACCGGCGTTGAACACGATGGGGATGAGATAGCCATCCAGAACATCCGAGTGAACCACCGCCCCGGTGTGGCTCGGTTCGATATATAGTGGAACGTCGTAGGTCGCACAGGCGTCGATGACCGCCGCGATGTTTTCTTCGGTGATGCCGGTCGTCCCGCCAACTTCGATTGCGTCTGTCCCTGTTCGGCAGACATCCTCGTAGGTTTCGCCGTCAACGAGGGTCTTGTCGGGGTCGATTTTCACGATGTGGTCCCACTCGGT
>DASSKS010000540.1:0-6155 GCA_035690245.1 Halococcus sp.
TGTCTCATAGCGTTCGAGTGCGGACTCGCGTTCGACGCGGTCGAACGCCGCCGCCGTGTTCGCCGCGAGCACCTGCGCGAGACGGATGTCGCTGTCGGTGAACTCCTCGGCTTCAGAACCGATGCTGAGTGTGCCGTGTCCGTCGAGAGGGACGTACAGGGTGCTTTCGAACGGAACGTCGTTCGCGCCGTAGGTTTCGATATCTCCGCCCGCGACGATGGGTTCTGCGGAGGCAAACGCCCGCCACGGCAGCGCCTCGCTCGGTCCGAAGGCGGGTCGCTCACCGAGCAGCGTGGTCGTCGCGTCGGTCGTAGCGACTGGCGCTAACCGATCCGTTTCCGGGTCGTATAATCGTACGACCGCGACCGAAAAACCGAGCACGTCCTCGGCAGCGGCGACCGCGCGTTCTGCGACCGCTTCCTTTGTGTGGGCCGACATGAGGTCTCCCGTCGCGTCGTGGAGCGCCCGGAGGGTGTACTCGCGTCGGCGTCGGTGGTCGATGTCCTTGCACACGCCGATGATTGCGGCCTCGCCCTCGTATTCGACCCGTCCACCGTGAACCTCGACCTCGACGGTGGTTCCGTCCCTTCTGCGACCCGTGAATGTGTGGTGGGCCTCCTCCTGTTCGCCATGTTCGTGTGAAGCAAGTACCTCCGCGGCGAGGTCACAGTCAGAGGTGACGAGCGAGAGCGGGGACAGCCCCACCAGTTCGTCCCGGTCGTAGCCGAAAATGGCGGCGAGTTTCGGGTTCGCGTACTGGATGCGCCCATCTCGAACGATGTAGATGCCGACGAGGTTCTGCTCTGCGAGGCGTCGATAGCGCGATTGTGTTCTCTGAAGGTCGCGTTCGGCCCGGCGCTTTGCGACTGCGTTCTCGATGCGATTGATGAGCACCTCGTACTGGCCTGTGGTTCGGCCCTTCTGGAGATAGTCGGTGACACCCGCAGAGATGGCCTCGCTTGCGATTCCTTCGCTTCCTTTCCCAGTAAAGAGGATGAACGGCATCGCGGGGGTGGATTCTCTGACGTGCGCTAAGAGTTCGAGTCCGTCCATCCCCGGCATCTGGTAGTCACTAACCACGCAGTCGATTTTTGTCTCGTCGAGTCGCTCTATCGCCGCGTGGGCACTCGTTTCAGTCAGTGCGACCAGCCCATCTCGCTCGATGAACGCCGCGGTCGTGTCGAGGAGGGCTTCGTCGTCATCGACACACAACACCCGAATCGCGTCGTCCATGCCGAAATACTGCTTCGAGGAGTATTTAGTCGTTGCCACTATCACCCGATACCCATTCGTGATATAACCGACAGCCGAGACGAAGACGGACGAGTGTATGAAATCATCCCATCGAATACAGCCGCTCTCTCGACACACCGCACGCCGAAGCCACCAGCAACCATTCTACCGCAGGCCAACGACTTACCACCGTCCGGGCAGAACAGATGGGCATGAACGTACTCATCGCGGGCGCTCACGGACAGGTCGGAAAGCACATCACCGAGATTCTGCACGAGAGCGACCACGACGCGAGAGCGATGGTCAGGGAAGACTCCCAAGTCCCCGAAATGGAGGAATACGGCGTCGAAACGGTCGTCGCGGACCTCACCGAGGACGTGACCCACGCGGTTCGCGGCTGTGATGCTATCGTCTTTGCTGCGGGTTCGGGTGGCGAGGACGTCGAAGGTGTCGACCGCGACGGCGCGATTCGGACGATAGAAACCGCAGAGGAAGAAGGCGTCGATAGGTTTGTTATGCTGAGTGCAATAAACGCAGACACTCCGGAGGATAGCCCCGACGCGCTTCAGGATTACCTCCGCGCCAAACAGGCAGCCGACGAACACCTCCAATCGAGTGCGTTGACCTATACAATCATCCGGCCCGGTACGCTGACCGACGACGCCCCGACGGGCGAAATCGAGGCAGGGACAGACCTCGACCGCGGCGAAATCACGCGCGCCGATGTCGCCCAGACGTTGGTGACGGCACTCGATATGGAAAGCACCTACGGAAAAACCTTCGAAATCCTCGCCGGTGACGACCCAATCGAAACCGCGCTCGAACACCCAACTGGCGGCGCGTAACTGTCGAATTCACCTGTCGAATTCTTCTTTTGTAATTCGAATCACGACCGTAGCATCGACCTCGCGGTCGTAGTCGGGAACGCCATCGGCTCGGGTGGCGTACCTCGGGTCCGTGAGTTCGTCGTCGCGCACGCCATAGATTTTGTAATACTGGTCGGTTTCATTGGGGGTGATGTGTTCGTCACGCACCGCCGAGGCGAGCGCGCGCGAGAGCCATTCGTCTTCGCTGATGCTCGGTTCCAAGACGAGCGCATCGTCCGCAAAGCGGACGAGATACCAGTTCAAATCATTCAAGAGCGATACCGCCGCGCCCACACTCACAGTACGAAGCGAGAGCGTGTTTGCATAGGGTTCGTACAGGTCATACGTCGAGAGCGCATCGCGGGCGGTTTCACGAGAGAGCAGTTCATATCGGAGTTCGACATCCGACGCGCCGACGATACAGACCTGCGTCACGCGAGAACAGAGGCTTTGATGAATGAAAGCCGTTTCGTCATGGTTCACTAGCCGCTCCGTTCACCGAGAAAGCGCTCGGCAGTGCGGAAGAATATATCGCGCGAGGCAGACGCAGAAAGGTCGTATTCCAATACGCCAGCGCGTTCGGCTTCGTAGGGGTAGGGAAGGTTCGGATAGTCAGAACCATAGAAAATCGATTCGGAGCACGATTCGAGCGTGTCGGTCTCGATTTCGAGAGTCGAACCGACGTATCGACTCGCTTCGGTTGACATGGCAAAGGAGGTGTCCAGAAAGGCGTTTTCGTGCTCGTGGACGAGCGAGAGGAATTTCTCCGTTTCGAACGCGCCCATGTGCGCACAGGCCGCCCGGACATCGGGATAGGAGTCGAGAAACTGCTCGAACTGCGCTGCTCCCACGTGGGGGTTGTCCTCGTACAGCGGCGCGGTGCCCGCGTGAAAGAGAATCGGTTTATCATACTCGGCGGCGAGCGCAAAGGCCGGGTCGAGTCGCGGGTCCGCCGGCCCGCACTTTTGTACTGGGCACTGAAATTTCAGCCCCCGAGCACCCGCCTCGAACGCTTCTCTCACGACCCCTTCTACGTCGTCGTCGCCGTGAACAGTCGCAAAGGGAACAATCATCGCCGATTCGGCGGCCTGTGTGAGTACCCACTCGTTCAACTCCGCCGCCATTTCTGGTTTGTGCGCATAGGGCAGGGCGAAATAGCGCTCGACACCCGCATCTCGAAATTCCCGTTCCATCCCTTCACGACTGGTCGGATGCTCGAACGTCCAGCCGGCCTGTTCGGTGAGTGCATCCCGAATCGCGCGCATGAGCCGGTCTGGCATCAAATGGGTGTGGCCGTCGATGGCCGGTGCGAACGACGGTTCGACTGTCGAGTTCATACTCTCCAGTCGATACCCCTTGCCATGAATCCTCGGCTGCTGGCCGTCGAGGAGAGTGTCCAGCCGGTTCACCAGCACTCGCGCCGGATTTTTAGGCCATCGAATCGATGTACTGGTATGAGGTTCGAACCAGTAGACTTAGACCACATCGCCATTCGCGTCGGCGACCTCGATGAGGCGCTCGAATTCTATCACGGCCTGCTCGGACTTTCTATCCGCGACCGCGCGAAGTTCGAACGCGACGAACTCCCGTTCGTGGCGGTGGCTGCCGGCGGGCGACACCTCCACCTTGTGCCGACCGACGAACCGTTCGATGTCGATGGCGAGCACATCTGTCTGCTGTTGCGCTCTGACGAAACCGATACCCACGAGGCGATGGCAACGCAGCTCGACGAACTCCGCGAGGCCGGCGTCGAGGTAGAAGACGGAGAACCACACGAACGTCTCGGGGCGTATGGACGCGACTGGGCGGCGTACGTCCGCGACCCCGACGACCGCAGAATCGAACTCAAACTGCATTGACCATCCGATTGCATACGGACTAACCCTAATTATTTATCGTGTACAATCTAAGCACTTAGCCTCATTTCTTACTTCGGTGTATCTCGTTGTGCTATCTGCATGAGTGCCACAACGCAGCCGAATCCCATCGAAAGAAATACGACCGACGTGTACCGCATCGTTCTCGACGGCGTTTCGAACGGTGTGTTCGCGGTTGGCTTCTCGGCGGACGCCATCGAGGGATTGCTCACCGTGCTCACAGAGCGCGATGAACCCTTCACCCTTCGCCTCCTCGCGGACGAATCGGTGTTGAAAGACCTCGTGAGTGATTTCACCGTTGGGAGTACCGTCGCGGATTTCGTCGCAAGCGAGAGACTCTCGTTACGAACCACCGAGGACCGACTCGATGGTCCCCTATTGCTCACCGAGGACAGGGTGGTTTCGGTGATTTCGACCGGCGTACGGACCGCCGGACTCACCACCGACGACGAGGAGTTCGTCGAGGCCGCCCGCAGTCGATACACCGAGCGCTGGGACGCAGCCGAGACGTTCAAACTACGGACGCCGCCGCTCTCGCGGGTACAGGAGACACTCGATGAGGAATTCGGTCCCGAACTGCGCGAGGATTTCGAGCGAATGCGCACCGCACTCGGGGCGTACTCCGGGGGTGAACTCGACGCGGTGGACATCTGCCTGCTCGCCGCTGCCAAAAACGAGGCGTTGCTCTACGACATCAGCACGTGGGGCGAGGACGTGGGCGTTGCCAGTCGAGCGACGTTCTCGCGCAAGAAGACCCACCTCGAAGCGCGTGGTCTCTTAGACACCGAGAAAGTGCCAATCGACGTTGGCCGCCCGCGCCTGCGCCTGCTGCTCGGTGACGAGCGCCTGCGCAACGCCGACGCCGACGAACTCGTGAGCGTCGCCGCGAGCATTCTCTCGACCAGCGGTTCGTAATTCCACCGTTCAGCCCGCGAACGGGTCAGCAGCGATACGGTGCGATTGCGGTGCGGTCCTGGCGGATGAAGGGCGAGGACGCGAGTGAAACGAGCGTCCGAGGGCTTCTGCGGTGCGGTAGTTGCCAGTGATTTACCGCGAACGAGCGAAGCGAGTGAGTGGGCCGACGACCGACCGCAGGGAGGGAGGAGGCTTTTGGTCCAGATTTTGCCAGCGAAGGAGCGAGCGCTAGCGAGCGACTGAGCGCAGCAAAAGGTGGTGGTGGTTCGGAAAGCTTTTTCCTCGTGCCAGCCAGCCGAACGTATGGATTTCACGCGCGCGATGGCGCGCGCGCTGTTCGCGGCGCGATTCGAGAGCGGGTTCTCCCAGACCAACGTCACGGTCGGAAACGGTACAACCAACACGACCAACACGACGGGAAACAACTCATCGATTCCGCTCAAGGACACGACCTCCAACGCCGTTGGCTTTCTCGATAAGGTGCTGCCGGGGTGGATACCGGATGGGACAATCGAGTTCGCTGTCGCCATTGCGGTGCTCGTCATCGCGTGGTACGTCTCGAAGCTCGTCGTTCGACTCCTGAGTCGGCGCGTCGCCCGGCGCTTTCGTCGCCCGAGCGTCACCCGTACCGTGCTGGCATCGATTCAGGCGTTCATCATGTTCTTCGCCGTCCTCGCGGCGGTGGGCGTCTATGGGGTGAGCATCGGCAACATCTTCCTCTCGGTGACAGTGTTGGCGGCAGCGGTCGGTGTCGTGCTCGCGCCCATCATCGGAAACATCATCAGCGGGTTGTTCGTGCTCGCCGACCAGCCGTACGAGATAGGCGACATGGTGGAGATTGTGGACTCCGAACAGCGGGGGTTCGTCGAGAACATCACGCTCCGGCACACCAAAATCAGCACGACCAACAACGCTGTCCTCACAATTCCTAACGAGACGATACGCGAACGTGATGTCATCAACTACTCTACCGAAGATGAGCGAACACGACTGCAACTCGACGTACTCGTGACCTACGAGGGAGACCTCGCCGAGGCACGCGCGCTGTGTGAGCAGGCCGCCCGCGACGTGGATATGGTGATTTCGGGTGGACCGGCCATCCGGATCGGCAGCGCGCGGTATCCTGCTGAACCGACGTGTTATATCAATACCTACGCCGACAATGGCGTGTTGCTTTCATTACGATATTGGGTGAAAAACCCATACAATGCCCTCGACCCGCCGTTTACGGTTCCCTCTGCTATCCGTGAAAACATCTGGGATG
>DASSKS010000541.1:0-7240 GCA_035690245.1 Halococcus sp.
GCGACCTGATAGAGCGGTCCTACACCGCTCGGTCCGCCGATGGCGGTTTTCTCACTGGCATGAACCAGCCGGTAGTGTGTAAGCGCCGGGACGCGCTTTTCTGGATAGCGCCCGACACCGCCGATTTGGGCCGACCCATCCCGTTTGACGAACTGGCGTGCGGCGGACATATTCGGAAAGCGCTTGACCACCGAGGTGCCGTTCTCCGTGGGATAGAACGCGGCTGCAAGCGAGCCGTCCGGCGCGGTTATCGGGGTTTCGTAGTTGAGCACCACGGGTTTGCGTTCGATTTCGCTTCCGTGGTAGAGATATAGTCGAGTTCGCATGGTCTCGTAGTAGCGCTGCTTGTGGGCGTAGAGGACTACTCCTGTAGTGCCGTCTGACTGCCGGACGACGATGGGCGTCAACGCATCCGAAGCCGACACCGACCCGTTGGTGTACCACGCAAAGGGCGCGCTGAACAGACCGCCACCGGCGGGGTCAGCCATCTTCCAGTCTATCATTACATACCGCACGCCTTCGCCGTCTGGCATTCGCGCGATGTGATTTGCGACGTTCGTGTTCGTCGCAAGCAGGAAGTTCGCCACGATGTGGACTTTCTGCTGGAACGGGTTCGCCACCGGAACACGATGACCGAGCACCGTTATCCAGTGGCCGTAATCCCACCACGACAGTATTCCATACGCTCCACCGGGATAGTCGAAATCGCTATCGTTCGGATGGAACGTTCCGTAGTATTCGAGCGTATCGTTCTGACTGCCGTTGTACTGGCCTTCTGCGGGCGTGTTGTGTTGGAGCCACTCTAGACTACTGTCCCAGCCGAGTACGCTCGACCCCGGACCTCCCGTCTGGTAGTCGGCTTGTGCGCTGGCGGCGGTGAGCGGCCCACCGAGCAGGAAGGTGAGCGGGCCAGCACCCGACAGGAATGCAAGCGGCGCGGTGATGAGGAAGACGACCACGACCACCGAGAGCACCTGATAGGTCTCTAAGTTGCGCAGGCTTGCGCGCACGTCAGAAGACCCGACGAGGCGGAGGACTTCGCCGACGAGAAAGGCGTTCAACACGGCAACCGGGACAACGAGATAGTAGCTAAAGCGCGCCTGCGTGAGCGTCGCGGAGGTCATGAACCCGACCCAGACGAGGACGAACACGGAGGCCGCCCATTTCTCTGACTTGCCGAGTGCGAGTCGAACGAGCATGATAATTCCACCGGCGGCAGCGGTGAGGAAAGAAAGCCCATACGAGTCATAGAAGAAGTTGAGGACCTGCGTGATGGCCGTGTCGAGCGGCGCACCTACTTGGAATGGCGGCTGGATTTCGGCGACCGTGAGGGCGGCCTGATTCGTGCCGAACCCGACGATGCGAGTGAGCTGGCCGAGAAAGAAATCATACAGCGTCGGGAGCGCAACCGACACCACGAGGACGCCAACCACGAACAAACCCACGATGACGCCCGGATAGGAGAGCGCCGGCAGGTCGCGTGATTCAACCGTGCGGGCGAGCCACGCCATGAACACACACCCGAACGCACCCGCAAACGCGAGCACCGGGTGGAGTATCGAGAAGTTGGTGGTACTTATCTCGGTGGTCTTGAACGTCAAAAGCATCAACACACCAGCGACCGCAAGCGCCACCGCACCGACGATGGCGACGTGTTCCGGGCTTTCACCCCGGAGGTACTGGAGTGGGAGCGCGATGAGCAAGAAGACGCCGAAAATCCCCACGAGCAAGAGACCCGGCGGCCACGCCCAGATATAGAGTGTGATGGCGAATCCCGCGAGCGCCGCCCACCCTACCGGGCGGCGCAGGGTGTCGAAATCGCGCTCTCTGAACTGTTCGTACACCGGTTTTTCGCGCTCTGCAACGGCGAGTGCGATAACGATGGCTGCCACCGCGAACGCCTGAAACAGGACTTCTGCGGCGTGGTGGTCAGAAAACCCGACGACTGTGCGCGCGAGAAACGACCCCGGTGAGAGCGCGAGGACCGCCACACCGATGACTCCGCCGAATCGACCGCCAAAACGCCTACCGAGGAAATAGGTGGGGATGACGACGAGCGTGCCGATGACCGCGGGCGCGAACAGGAGCACGAGCGCCGTCGTCTGCTGGGAGGGGCTGCCGAGTCCAACGACGAGCGACGCCGTGGCGACGAGTTGGTCGTAAAGCGTACCGAACTGGCCGACGCTCGTGCCCGTCGGATAGCTGGTCCACGGGTCAAAGGGCATCGTCTGCGGCCAGTGACGCACCGTGTATCTGACCTGTCTGAGGTGATACCACGGGTCGTTGCCGCTGAAATACACCCGTCCATCGATGAGGAAGTGCTGCCAGTTGCGCACCCGTATCCAGAACATGAAGAGAACGAGGGCGGCCAGGACAGGAACGTGATACCACGATTCGACGTGTTCGAGCGCGGGGAGTCGCTCCATGAGTTGCTCCCTGCGTTGGCTCATTAGCGCTATTCAGTTCCAAGATGTCCATAAGCCTTGTGAAACGACGGACCACCGCCGAAAACGGAAACGGCTATCCGTCGGCCCATCCCACCCCATCCATGCGGGTTTCGGTCGTGTGCTGTACCTACGATTCGGCGCTGTTTTCGCATTTCGGTGACGCCGCCGACAGCGTTCTCGCCCAAACCCATCCAGTCGAACTCGTGGTCGTCGTAGACGGCACACCCAATCTCGCAGACCGAGTACGGGAAAAATATGGAGAGCACGAAAACGTACACATTCATCTGAACGAGGAAAATCGTGGACTGCTCGAAAGCCGGAACACGGGCACAGAACTCGCCTCTGGAGAGGTCGTCGCGTTCATCGACGACGACGCCCGTGCCGACCCCGACTGGATTGCCGAACTGGTCGAAATCTACGACCAAACCGAGTACTCGGCAGTCGGCGGGAAGATGATTCCCGAATGGGTCGCTGGCAAACCCCGATTTCTCCCCGAAGAATTTTACTGGCTCATCGGCGTCACCCATCGAGGATTTGGGCCTAACGGTGACGAAAACCGGGCAGGCGAAGTCAGAAACACGCTCGGCTCGAACCTCTCGTTTCGACGCGAGGTATTTCTGGACCTCGGCGGATTTGACCCCGCTATCGGCGGACGCAAAGGTGACGCCAATCTCCAAGGGGGAGAAACCGAACTCTGTGCCCGTCTCGAACGCGCCTCTGGCAAGGGGGTTTACTACACACCCGACGCGCGCGTCGCGCACAAAGTGTTAGCACACCGCACAAACCCGTGGTGGCTCACAGACCGCGCGTTCTGGCAGGGCTACTCGAAGCGCGCGATGGAAACGTTAGTACCGGATTCCACGAGTGAGGAGAGCGCGTTTCTCGGACGGTTGCTCACCGAATTCCTGCCGAATCGACTCCAAAATCTCCTCCGTCAACCGACACGCGAACGGGCAGCCCAGTTGCTCGCGCTGGTCGCTTTCACAGCCATCGTCGGGGCCGGCTACGGCTATGGCATCACCCAGTACCCCGGCGACCTCGGTACGGGGTTCTGGGAATCGTGACAATGCGGGTGCTCTGGCTCACACCCGACAAACCAGAAACCATCAGCGTGGGCCGCAGACGAATCGCCGCCCACCTCCGCAAAACGGGGATGGATGTAACCCTTCGCGGAACGACACCCAGAACCGTTCTCGAATCGCTGTGTGAGCGCGCCGAGTACGATGTCGTCATCGGAACCACGCGCGCCGGTGCGTTCGCGGGTACGCTATTGAAACTGCTCGGAACGCCGTTCGTGGTCGACCACGTTGACCCCATCAGACAGTTCGAGGAAACCCATTCCAGAGTACTTTCGCTTGCGGTTCGTCTCGGTGAAAACGCGGCTTTCGCGCTCGCAGACCGCGTTCTGTACGTCTACGAAGAAGAACGCGAGCGCGTCCGGCGGTACGCCAGCGCTGCGAGTGAAACCGACCTCGGGGTGGCCTACAACCGCTTTGCAGCCCCCACTCCGGAAATCCTCGAAAAAGCCCGAAAACGACTCGCTGCGGCGGGAGTCGGGACAGATGAGCGAATAGTGATATACGTCGGCGGTCTCGAACCCATCTATCACATCGACGAACTGCTCGGGGCGATTTCCCACCTCGACGACTGGACGCTCGTGGTGCTCGGTACCGGTTCGATGGAAAGACGGGTCGAACGCGCCGCGAACGAACGGGACGACATCGTCTTTCTCGGAACTGTCGCACACGACGCCGTACCGGGCTACCTTCACGCCGCCGATGTGGGCGTCTCGCTGGTCGATGACCCACACACGTTGAAAGTGCTCGAATACGCCGCGGCAGGGCTTTCCGTGGTGCAGGCTCGTGGCCGAGCCGAAGACCGCTTTGGGAGGTATGTCGAGTTCTGTGAACCGATTCCCCAGAACATCGCCCACGCCGTACAACGGGCAGGTGAGCGAAAAGCTACCGAGAAATTCCGTGAGTCCGTCCGCAGGTTCGACTACGAACAGGTGACAGCGGACTATATTCGGGTACTCGAAACGGTGACGTGAGTTTCGAACCGCGAACGCGGGAACCGCTGGCAGTCACTCGCTTCCTGAAAGCACATCGACGCACGCCACGCGGTCGCCGTCCGCCAATCGCATCACAGTGACGCCCATCGTGTTCCGACCCACCGTCGAGATGTCGCCGACGCGCGTTCGCATGATTTGGCCGTCCTCGCTCATCACCACGAGGTCGTCCTCGGCGGTGGCGGCCTCGACCGTTCTGACCCGTCCGTTTCGGTCGTTCGTCTTGATATCTTTGAGTCCCTTACCGTAGCGCGATTGAGTACGGTATTTGCTCATCGGTGTGCGCTTGCCGTAGCCGTTCTCGGTGATGGTGAGCAGGTCTTTTTCGTCCGTGGCAGACACGAGACCGGCCACCGCATCGCCCTCCGTGAGTTTGATGGCGTTCACGCCGCGCGCGCTCCGGCCCATCTCTCTGGCTTCTTCTTTCGGAAAGCGAATCGCCATTCCCTGCTGGGTGGAAATCAACAAGTCGCCGTCGCCGCAGGTGACCTCGACATCGATGAGTTCGTCGCCCTCCTCAAGCCGGGTGGCAATCAGCCCGTTCGAATGGATGTTCGAGAAGTCGGTCGCACAGGTCCGCTTGACGTAGCCCTCGCGCGTGACCATCGTGAGACATTCGTCCTCGCCCAAGTCGTCGGTCGCCACCACTGCCGTGATGTCCTCGCCGTCATCCAAATCCACGAGATTCACCGCCGACTTCCCGCGGGCAGTGCGACCCATCTCGGGTACTTCGTAGACCTTGAGTCGATAGACGTAGCCCCGATTGGTGAAACAGAGCAAGTAGTCATGCGTGTTCGCCCGGAACACCGCAGAAACCCGGTCGCCCTCTTTGAGTTTCGTGCCGATGATTCCCTTGCCGCCGCGGCCCTGTGCGTCGAACTCGCTCGCCGGCATCCGCTTGATGTAGTCGTTTTCGGTCACAACCACGATGACCTCCTCGTCGGGAATGAGGTCTTCGCGGGTCACGGTCCCGTAATCCTCGATGATTCGGGTCCGGCGCTCGTCTGCGTACTGGTCTTTGACTTCGCGGAGTTCGCCTTTGATTACACGGTCGAGTTCCGTGTCGCTACCGAGGATGGTTTCGAGGCGTTCGATTTCGGCTTCGACAGCTGAGTATTCGGTTTCGATTTCCTCGGCTTCGAGCGCGGTCAGGCTTCCCAACTGCATCCGAACGATGTGGTCTGCCTGCCGTTCCGAGAAGTCATAGGCATCCCGAAGGGCGGCTTTGGCCGCGTCGCGGTCGTCTGCATCCTGGATACGCTCGACCACATCATCGGCGTTCGAGAGCGCTGTCAGGCGGCCTTCGAGGATGTGTGCGCGTTCTTCGGATTCTGCGAGGTCGTGTTCCGAGCGCCTGCGGACCACTTCGCGGCGGTGGTCGAGGTAGTGACTGAGGAGTTCTTTGAGGTCGAGTACCCTTGGTTCGCCATCGACCAGCGCGAGATTGATGACTCCAAAGGTCTTTTCGAGGCAGTGTTCGAGCAACTGATTTTCGACCACATCCGTGAGCGCGCCGCGTTTGAGTTCGATGACGATGCGGATGCCATCTCTATCGGATTCGTCCCGGAGGTCGCTTACCCCGTCAAGCGTGCCGTCGTTGACGAGGTTGGCGATGTGCTCGACGAGTTTGGCCTTGTTCTGTTGGTAAGGGAGTTCGGTGATGACGATTCGGTCTCGATTCCCGGCCTCCTCGATTTCGTAGCTCGCGCGCATTCGCACGCGCCCGCGACCGGTGGTGTAGGCCGAGTGAATGGCCTCGCGCCCGACGATTTCCGCGCCCGTCGGGAAGTCAGGCCCTTTCACGTGCTCCATCAAATCTTCGACTATGCAGTCTGGATTCTCGATGAGGTGAATCGTGGCGTCGATTACCTCGCCGAGATTGTGCGGTGGGACGTTGGTACTCATGCCGACCGCGATGCCCGACGAACCGTTGACGAGCAAGTTGGGATAGGCCGCGGGAAGGACTGCGGGTTCTGTAAGGCGGTCGTCGTAGTTGGGCTGGAAATCGACGGTGTCCTTTTCGATGTCCGCTAAGAGTTCCTCGGCGATGGGACTCATCCGGGCTTCGGTGTAGCGCATCGCGGCGGGCGGGTCGCCGTCGACGCTCCCGAAATTACCCTGCCCGTCAATGAGCGGCGCGCGCATCGAGAAGGGTTGGGCCATCCGGGCGAGCGCGTCGTAGATTGCGCTGTCACCGTGTGGGTGGTAGTCGCCCATCGTATCGCCAACCACGGAGGAGGATTTTCGGTGGCCTGCGTTGCTGGTGATGCCTTCCTCGTGCATGGCGTAGAGGATGCGTTTGTGGACCGGCTTTAGCCCATCACGAACGTCGGGGAGTGCGCGTCCGGCGATGACGGACATCGCGTAGTCGATGTAGGACTGTTCCATCTCGTCTTCGATGCGGACTGATTCGACGTTTGCGGCGGCGTTCGGGCCGGGTTGTGGAATGTCAGAACTCATGGGTTAGTTTTGTGGGTATCGAAATGTGTCTGCTGGAAACCAGCCGCTGCGGTGCGGCGGGGCGGTTGCGGGGCGGTCCCTGGCGGATGAAGGGCGAACGCGACCGGAGGGAGCGTGAGGGCTTCTGCGGTGCTGTGCGGGGCGGTTGCGAAAGTGATTGTACCGTGAGCGAACGACCGGAGGAAGTGAGCGAGCGGGCCGACGACTGACCGCAGGGAAGGAGGAGGCTTTTGGTCCAGATTTTGCCAGCGAGTGAGCGACCGGA
>DASSKS010000542.1:0-3424 GCA_035690245.1 Halococcus sp.
TGATGACGAGAGAGCTTCGCTCTCTCGAACCACACCTCTCCTCGCAAAAACCTGGACTAAAAACTGCCGCTCGTTCGCGGTACAATTGCTGACTCCACCGCGCCACACGCCTCCCCAACCGATTCGCTCCACTCATTTCACTCGCTTCGCTCATCCCTCGCACGCCGACTCGCGCTCGGTACTCGTTTCACTCGCACACGACCGCGAGCGCGCGCCAACCGCCCCAACAAAGAACGGCAACGGCTTTCTCCCCGACAATGAGCGTCCATCGTCAGTCAGTAGTGTTCGATTCGGTCTCGCCCAGCCAGAACGTTGAAATCGTTCGGCGTAGATTGACAATCAATGAGTATTCGTACCGCCGTCGTCCTCGCCGCCGGCGAGGGAAACCGGCTGCGCCCGCTGACGCACAACCGACCCAAACCAATGCTACCCGCGGCGAACAGACCCGTTCTGGAGTACGTTTTCGATGCGCTCATCGACGCCGGCATCGCAGAAATCGCGGTCGTCATCGGCTACAAGCGCGACCGCGTCCAAGAACACTTCGGCCCGACCTACCGCGATGTCTCGCTCAAGTATATCGTACAGGAAAAACAACTCGGCAGCGGCCACGCCCTGCTCACGGCCCAGTCTGCCGTCCGTGAACCATTCCTCGTCGTGAACGGCGATAGAGTGCTCGAATCCGGGCTGGTCGCGGATGTCATCGCCGAATTCGAGACCTACCCCGACGCCGCAGCCACTTTGGGAGTGCTCGAACACCGCGATGCACGCCGATACGGCGCGGTTTCGCTCTCTGAGGGCCGCATCGAGAAAATCGTCGAAAAACCAGATACCGACAACTACCGGCTCATCAACGCGGGCGTCTATGCCTTTCGTACGGCGATATTCGACGCCATCGAGGAAACCGAACGCCGCGACGGCGAACTCAGATTGACTGATACGCTCGCCCGACTCATCGACGACGGCGAGGACGTTCGTGGCGTTCGGGTGGACGGTCTCTCGCCACACGCCACCTACCCGTGGGACCTTCTCACTGTGGCCCGCGAAATCCTCGCGCGCGGGCGCGTCGATGAACCGGCGCGCGAACAGGGTGTCTGGGTCGATGACACCTCGCTCGTCCACGAGGAGGCCACGCTGCAAGCCCCAGTAGTAGTAGGCCCGGACTGTGAAATCGGTCCCGGTGCAGTAGTGGGACCGGCGGTTGCACTCGGGCGAAACGTGACTGTGGAAGCGAACGCCACCGTCGAGCGGTGTGTACTCGATACCGACACGCGAATCGGTCCCGGAAGCGTCGTCTTAGACTGTGTGACGGGACAGGATGTCACCCTCGGCGCGGCGAATACGATTCCCGGTGGTCTGGCGGACGTTCGCATCGGGACGCGAATATTCGAAGACCGACAGTTAGGTGCGGTCGTGGCTGACAGGGTCCAGGCGGAGGGAGCCGTCACACTCGAACCCGGCACACTGGTCGGGCCGGGCGCACACCTTCACACCGGGGTTCGCACACGAGGAAAAATCGACACCGATGCGGAGGTGATGGGCTGATGTGTGGTATCGTTGGCTGCGTTGGCCGGCCAGACGAAACCCTCGATGTCCTGTTGCACGGTCTCTCGAAGCTCGAATACCGGGGCTATGACTCTGCGGGCGTCGCGCTCGCCAACGGCGTGGTCGATATCGAAAAGCGCGAGGGCGAACTCAAAAACCTCGAAACGGCACTCGACGGCACGGACCTTCACGGGCCTGTCGGTATCGGTCACACCCGCTGGAGCACTCACGGCCCGCCGAACGACAGAAACGCCCACCCACACGCCGACTGCGAGGGGAGGGTGGCGGTCATCCACAACGGGATTATCGAGAACTTCCAAGAAATCAAGGACGAACTCACCGCGGCGGGCCACGAGTTCGTGAGTGATACCGACACCGAAGTGGTCCCCCACCTCATCGAGTCGGCGCTCGCGGATGGAGCCAGTCCTGAAGGGGCGTTCCGTGCGGCAATGCAGCGAATCGGGGGGAGTTACGCCATCGCTGCCGTCTTCGCGGGGAGTGAGACGGTCTTCTGCGCTCGACAAGACTCCCCGCTCGTGCTCGGCATTGACGACGGCGCGACCTACCTCGCCAGCGACGTGCCAGCGTTTCGACACTTCACCGACCGTGTGGTCTACCTCGATGACGGCGAAATCGCGCGCATCGAATCTGGGGGATGGACGGTATCGACGCTCGCGGGCGAGTCGGTCGAAAAATCTATTCATACTGTCGAGTGGGACCCGGAGGACACAGGAAAAAGCGGATACGACCACTTCATGCTCAAGGAGATTCACGAACAGCCGCGCGCGCTCAGGCAATGCCTTCGCGGGCGAGTGGACGAACTCGGCGGACAGGTCGAACTCGAAGAACTCGCGGGTATCAATCCCGCTACTATCCAGTTCGTCGCCTGTGGGACGTCCTATCACGCGGCGCTGTACGGCGCGCAGTTGTTTCAGGAGGCGGGCGTCCCCGCACAGGCGTTTCTGGCGAGCGAGTACGTCACATCGCCGCCGCCGGTTGACGATGCGCTCGTCGTCGGCATCACCCAAAGTGGTGAGACCGCAGACACCCTGAGCGCGCTCAGAGAGGCGACACAACGCGGTGCGCGCACGCTTGCGCTCACGAACGTCGTGGGGTCGACCGTCGCACGCGAGTGCGACCACACCCTCTACATCCGGGCAGGCCCGGAAATCGGCGTCGCGGCCTCGAAGACGTTTGCCTCGCAGTTGGCGGCGCTCAATCTGTTCTGTCTCGCCACCGTGGACGGCAGCGACAGGGACGCCCTCGGTGCGCTCCGAGACCTTCCGAGTACAGTCCAAGAAGTCCTCGACGATTCGACCGCCGCCGCGGTCGCAGAGGAATATATCGATGCCAGTGCGTACTTCTTCATCGGCAGAGGTCTCAACTATCCAGTCGCCCTCGAAGGCGCGCTCAAACTCAAAGAGATCACCTACCGCCACGCCGAGGGATTCGCCGCGGGCGAACTCAAACACGGCCCGCTCGCGTTGGTGACAGAAAACACTCCTGTGATTGCTATCACGACCGGCGACGGCGAACTCGCCCAAAAAACTGTGGGGAACGTAAAGGAGGTCGAAGCGCGCGATGCGCCCGTCATCGCCGTGACCGACGGCCAATCGAGCGTCGAACGCTACGCCGACCACGTTCTCAGCGTGCCAGAAACCCATCCCCGGACCGCCGCCGTTCTCGCAAGCGTCCAACTCCAACTCTTTGCCTACCACACCGCCGCCCGGTTGGGTCGCTCCATCGACAAACCCAGAAATCTCGCCAAAAGCGTCACCGTCGAGTAACGGCTATTTCTCCCGGGTAATCATTCAGTAGTAAGGCTGTTTCTCCTGTCCAACCGTCCGTCGGGAATAGCCGTTTCTCCCGGCCAATCATCCGG
>DASSKS010000543.1:0-3563 GCA_035690245.1 Halococcus sp.
GAACCCGAACCGAACTCATGACCTCGATCCAGCCGAGCGACGCGCGCTGCAACGCACGATTGCAGACGGTGCTTCAGACCGCGACCACCCCTGAGCGAATCACAACCCCTACCTGCGCGCCCACAGAGGAGCGGATATGCAACTGGGCATCATCGGACTCGGCCGGATGGGGGAAATCGTCACAGAGCGCACGCTCGATGCGGGCCACGAGGTTGTTGCCTTCGACGTAGATGAAAAAGCGGTCGCGGACGCCGCAGAGATGGGAGCCGAACCAGCCGACTCCATTTCGGACCTCACGGACCGACTCGGTAGTAAAAAACGAATCTGGCTGATGGTGCCCGCCGGTGAAGCCACAGACGCCGCCCTCGCTGACCTCGAAGCCCATCTCGACAGTGACGACATTGTGATCGATGGCGGTAACTCCCACTTCGAGGAGTCGGTGCGCCGAGCCGAAGCCACCCCCGCAGCCTATCTCGACTGTGGAACCTCCGGGGGACCTGCTGGCGCGGAACTCGGTTTCTCGTTGATGATTGGCGGTCCCGAGTGGGCCTATGAGGAACTCACGCCGATTTTCGATGCGATAGCCACCGGAAAAGAGGGCCATGCCAGAATGGGGCCTTCGGGTGCGGGTCATTATGTGAAGATGGTTCACAACGGCGTGGAGTACGCGCTGATGGAAGCCTACGGCGAGGGATTCGAACTCCTCCACGAAGGCCGGTACGACCTCGACCTCGAAGCAGTTGCGCGGACGTGGAACAACGGCGCAGTGATACGGTCGTGGCTACTCGAACTCTGTGAGGAAGCCTTCCGCGAGGAAGGAACTGATTTGGGAAGCGTGGCAGACCACATCGCGGGCGGTTCGACGGGCACGTGGACCGTCGAGGAGGCACTTGCCCAAGAAATTCCGGTTCCACTGATTTACACCGCACTCGCAGAGCGCTTTGGGTCACGGGCCGATGGTCGCTTCGCCCGGCGACTCGCCAATCGCCTGCGATACGGGTTCGGGAGACACGAGGTGGTTCGGGGCGAGGAGTAGTACCGCGAGCGAACGCAGTGAGCGAGCGGGCCAAACGAGGACCGTAGGGACGAGTGCAGGCTTTTGGTCCAGATTTTGCAAGGGAGCGAACGAAGTAAGCGACCGTAGCAAAAGGTGGGTGGTAGTTAGTCGCCGGCTTGTTTTGCACCGACCGCTTCGAGGTCTGCTCCACTGACCGACGAGCGCAGCCCCGACATCCCATCATCGCGCTCGATGCCGTATTCGCGCGCGTGGAGAGTTGCGACTCGTTCGAGTTCGTCTTCTGAGAGCGGCGGCGTCTCGGAGGATGCAGCCCACTCGTCGATGTCCGCGGCGGTACGGAACGTCGGCGTAACCGAAGCGACTGCATCGTGGGCGAGCAGCCACTGGATGGCAGCCTGACCAATCGTGCGGTTTCCATCCTGTTCGAGAAATCGCAACTGTTCGAGTTTCTCCCGCCCCGTCTCGTACCACTCCTCGGGCCGAAAGCCGCGGTGGTCGCCCGCATCGAGTTCGGTCTCGGGTGTGACCTGCTCGTTCAAAATCCCTGAGGAATGAGGAACCCGAGGAATGAGGCTTGTGTCTGCATCGAGGTTCTCGATGGTTTCTAGGAAATGCTGGCCGGGAACCTGCTCGAAGACGTTGAAGACCACCTGTACCGCGTCGAACTCGTTCTCGATGGCGGCGTCGCCCTCTGCAAGCCAGCCGATTGATGGGCCGAGTGCCCAGCCGATTGCCTCGATTTTCCCCGATTCGCGGAGTTCATCAAGTACCTCTAAGACATCTGCGTCCACTTCATCGACGTTTGCGTTGTGGAGTTGGAGCAGTTCGATATGGTCGGTATCGAGTCTATCGAGGCTCTTTTCGACCGCCGTGTGAAGATATTCTGGTTCGATGACTTTCGGGAGTTCGCCGTGACCTGCCTGTGGATTGTTGTAGAAGTCATAGCCCACTTTGGTTCCGATGGTGACTTCATCGCGGACTTCTGCGAGCGCTTCGCCGATGAGTTCTTCGCCCCTGCCGTGGCCGTAGACATCGGCGGTATCGAAGAACGTAACCCCCTGTTCGAAGGCGTGGCGCACCAGTTCGATTCCTTCGCGTTCGCTTCGGTCGCCCCACCAGTCGGTGCCGACGACCCACGCGCCGAAGCCTACTTCCGAGACGCTGACGCCCGAATCGCCGAGTTCGCGCTCGTTCATACCTGCCCGTTGGATAGGGGTACACTTAGCGGGTGCGGTTGACCGAGGAATGGATTTTTGGGAGTTCGCCCCTGTGGATTCGTCAGAGAGTCGTTGCCCGAATAGGAAACCACTTTGGGCGCGGCCCACCCGTCTCAGGCATGACACGGATTGCGGGCATGGCGAGCAACCGGGGAAGAAATCTCATACACCTCGCCGACCGAACGCCCGGCGACGCAGAAGTAGCAGTCATACTCACGAACCACGCGGACGCACCCGCGCGTGAGGCCGCCACAGAGCGCGATATTCCCACGGAAGTCATCGAACGAAGCGAGGGCGAATCACGCGAATCCCACGAACGACGGGTCCTCGACAGACTCACAGAATACGACATCGACCTCGTGTGCCTCGACGGCTATATGCGCGTGCTCACCGACGAATTTCTCGACAGCGCACCGCCAACGCTCAACGTCCATCCCTCCTTGCTACCGGCGTTTCCCGGAATGGATGCCCACGAGCAGGTGCTCGACGCCGGCGTCAGCGTGACCGGCTGTACGGTTCATTTCGTCAGCGAAGACGTGGATGCGGGACCAATCATCACCCAAGAGACCGTTCCTGTGTATGCCGATGACGATACCGAATCTCTGAAAGAGCGCGTGCTCTACGAAGCCGAGTTCGCGGCCTATCCGCGCGCAGTACGGTGGTTCACAGAGGGCCGTCTCGCCATCGAGGGCGACCACGTTCGCGTCGAAGGCGACAAACGCGGTGACTTCCCCAGTCGGCGGATGACGACCACAGAGCGCGCCGCAAAACTCCGCTACGGCGAGAATCCCCACCAGTCGGCGGCGCTATATGCCGATGCCAGTAGTGAGGACGCGAGCGTGGTCGGCGCTGAACAGGTAAATCCGGGCGCGAAGGCGCTATCGTACAACAATTATAACGATGCAGATGGCGCGCTCGGATTAGTGAAGGAGTTCGAGGAGCCAGCAGCCGCGGTCATCAAACACACCAACCCGGCGGGTTGTGCCACCGACGACGACCTCGCTACGGCCTACGAGCGCGCGCTCGCCACGGACCCGATGAGCGCTTTCGGTGGGATTGTCGCGCTGAATCGAGCGTGTGACGCCGAAACTGCAGAACAGATAGTGGAGTCGTTCAAGGAGGTCGTTGTCGCACCCGGCTACACCGACGACGCACTATCAGTACTCAGAGAAGAAGACAACCTTCGAGTGCTCGATACGGGAGCGTTCGGCGGGCAAACGGACGGCCTGCGCGAGAAATTCCTTACTGGTGGGCGACTCGTTCAAGAACGCGACACACAGGTTCTCTCGCCCGATGCGTTGGAGGTCGTGACCGAGCGCGAACCGACC
>DASSKS010000544.1:0-2387 GCA_035690245.1 Halococcus sp.
GTCCCGAAACGTCGCGCTCACCGTGATGAATCAGCCCGAGCGCGTGGCTGTCGCCTTCGAAGCGTTCGCGTTCGTACCACGGCTCATCGTGAAACGATTCGGCCATCTCTTGGAGAGCCGTCCCGGTAATCGACCCGCCGAATATGCCAGTCACAGTAGTCGAGGGTGCAATGGGCGGCGCATTAACGATACCGATAGCCGACAGCAGCGAGAACAGACAGCGAGCGTTTCAGTCCCATACAGCGAACTGCACGGCGAATGGAGGGCGTCGGTCAGCGGGGACGAGTACGTGAGAATCGGAGAAGAGAACGGGGTTCAGTTACTCTTCGAGCGTTTCAGGCTGGGTCGTAATCGAGACGCCGTCCTCGATGGATGCCTGAATCAGTTCGCCGGAGTAGGTATAGACATCGCGGAACGTCCCGACACCGCCCTCGACGCGGCCGTCCGAAATCGGGTCTGACGAGTCGTCTGCGTGTTCGAGCGTGCCGCTGACTTCGAGCGAGTAGTCGGTGCCGCTCGCATCGTGACCGAGCACTTTGATGGTGTGTGCGCTCTGGTCGAGTTTGATGGTGGCGTGGTCGTCGACTTCGAGTGCGACGATTTCACCCTCGTAAGCGTAGGCGTCGCGCCACTGATTGACGCCGCCGTCTGCGGTGTTCCCGGAGATGGGGTCGTTGTCATCGACCGTCGCTCCGTATGCGTTCGCGTGGTCGATGCCGCCGCTCGTCGTGACCTCGTAGGGGATGCGGTCGCCAGCCGAGTCGGTGTCCGTGATGATGAGGTTTGCGTCTTCTGGTGGCTCTGGCACCTCCGATTCCTCGATATCGCCGCTCAGCTCGTCGTCCGAACCGGAGCCATCGCTGTTGCTCGATGACTCGTCGGACGAAGACTCCTCAGCGGAGTCGGACGATTCCTCAGAGGACGAATCACTCGAACTGGACGACTCATCGGACGAAGATTCCGCAGACGAGGATTCCTCTGATGACTCCTCGGAGGAGGAATCACTCGAAGAGGACCCATCATAACTCGACGAGGAGAGGTTCGGGGCCGGACAGGTACCGCTCTCCTCGATATTGCTGACCGCCACGTCACAGTTGCGAATCCTGAGCGCCTGTGCGCTCGCGTTGATGGTACAGTCCGTCACCTGGCTCCCATCACAGTTGTCGAGCGCCAGACCGATGCGGCTGCTGCCAGTCTGCTGGATACAGCAGTTCTCGACGGTTGTACCGGGTCGGTCCTCGATGAGCACGCCCACGAAGTTGTCGGCTTCGCCGGTGACACTCACGTTTTGCAGCGTTCCACTCACATCACTCGACCCATCGGGTGACGCTGCCCGAATCGCGTAGGCTTCGTCGGGGTTGAACTCGACGCGCGTGTTCTCGATGGAGAAATGCGGGTAGTTAGAGAACACCTTGATGCCGGTGTCGGCGTTGACCTCCGGGCCGATACGAACGTCACAGTCACGGATTTCTGCACCCGAACCACCCCGGTCGCTTTCGATACGAATACCCGAACCATTGAGCATCTCGTCTGGGTTCGGACTGTTGCTCTCAGAGAGGTCGACTTCTGCGGTCGCGCCCTCGACGTAGCTGCCGGCGCTGCCGATGCGGACCTGTGAGAGGTCGTTGTTCTTGTAGGTCCCGCCCTCGACCTGCACGACACCGGGGGTTCGGCTGGCGTAGACGCCGTTGCCCGAAAAGCCCTCGACGTTACAGTTTCTGAGGGTGATCGTGCCCTCGTTTTTCTCGCCAATCCAGACGCCGACCCGGCCGTAGGCTCCCATCCGTCCCTCGTTGTGCAGGGTGATGTCTTCGACCATTCCCTCGCCGCCCGAAGACCGAACCATCGGATTGAACGCATTGGGTGCTTCTTCGCCGCCGGGATGGGTGCCAGTCGCCGAACTGATGCCTTCACCGACCATCGAAAGTCCATGCACTTCGAGGTTGTCGTCCGGTGCGACCTGCACACACGGCGTCGCGTTGCTCTGGTCGATGGTGATGTTTTCGACCAACGCACCCGACCCGTAGTTAATTGTCAGTATCTTGTCCGCGAAATCATCGGGCACCGTGAACGTGACGTCGCCCTCGCCGACGACGCCGATGTTGTTGTACCCGTTCAGCGTGTTTTGTTCGGTGAATTTGTAGGTTCCTGAAGGGAATCGAAGAAGCGTGTTATCGCCGGCGACGGAGTCGAGTGTCCCGTCACACGGTTCGTTCCCACCCGGGTCACAGCCAGCGTCGTCGACCATATCCACGACGGTATCGAAGCTGAGTCCGTGGCGCTCCGTCGCCGCTGCCCCCTCCCCAGCGAGCAGCGGTACCGATACGGCAGCCGCGCCAGCGGCTTTCATGTATGTCCGTCGATTCGTGAGAAACGATTCGTCTGTG
>DASSKS010000545.1:0-4173 GCA_035690245.1 Halococcus sp.
AACGGCAGCGTAGCGACCATCAATTTGAATGTGAACTACCTCAGACCGGCTGCCGGCGACCTCACGGCGACCGCGGAGGTGGTCCGTGCAGGCAGTAGCGTCGGCGTCTCGACGGTGACGGTCGAGAGTGAAGCGCCCGACGGCGAGATGAAAGCCGTCGCCACGGGACAGGGAGCCTACCGGCTGTTTCGCTCGTAGCCCGGATTATGCGAACTCGATGTTCTTGCGCTTTGTGACCTCGCCGAACAGCCAGTCTGCGTGGTCGAGCGCGTAGTCGTGGTGTTCTTCTTCGATATAGCCGATGGCGTCCTCGACAAGCACCGGTCTGAAATCACGAAGGCCGGCGCTACCTGCTGTGTGGAGCACACAGACGTTGGCGAGCGTCCCACAAATCACGAGGTCCTGAATATTGCGGGCGTCGAGCCACCCCTCCAGTTCGGTGTTGTAAAAGGCATCGTAGGTGTGTTTTTCGACGATGTGGTCGCCCTCTCGAACGTCGAGACCATCCACGATGTCGGTTTCCCAACTTCCTTCGAGGACGTGCTCGCCCCAGCGGGCGAACTCGTCGTAGTAGTGATTTCCCGCGAACTGCTCTGGGGGGTGAACATCGCGCGTGAATACCACGGTTGCGCCCGCTGTGTGTGCATTGTCGATAAGGGCTGAAATGGGTTCGATGACCGCTTCGCTTTCCGGTGCATAGAGGCTTCCATCGGGGTGACAGAAGCCGTTTTGCATATCGATTACCACGACGGCGGTCTGGTCTGGGTCTCGTTGCATGAAAGGAGTATCAGTGTTTTCGAGAAGTACCTTTCTTCACTAGTCGGACCTTTTTTGCCCACCGCTCTCGTGGTCGCCTCATGCGAACACTCGCCGCCCTGTCACTCGCCTTGCTGCTCGTTCTCGCCGGTTGTAGCGCTCCCTTCCTCGGGGGTCAGGCAAATAACGGTTCCACTTCCTCGCCAACCGGTGGCGGGGCGACTGCAATGGCGACCGCTGTCGCGAACACACCGGGCAACACCGCTGGAACCACGGGTACGACGGTGAGCACCGAGGGAACGCCGGCACGACACCTCACAGACCCTCCACAGGACGTACTCGGCTGGGAGGGTGGTCTCTGGTACAACGAGTCGATTTCCGTGTCTGCCGGCAACGGTCTCAACGCGAGCGAACAGGGACTCGTCGTCAACCGAACGATGGCCCGCATCGAGACCATCCGGCGACTCGAATTCACCGAACCAGTTCCCGTCGACGTGATTTCACGCGGCGAGTTCCAGCGCCGACCCAGTGGCATCTCGCAGAAACATTCGGCGGCGTTTCGCACCTTCGACAACGCGAAGTTCGAGGCGATGTTCCTCGTTGGCGAGAACGAAAACTCGCTTGCAGTACAAGAATCGAACCGCGGACAGAACGTTCTTGGGTACTACAGCCCGCAGAAGAATTCGATTGTGGTGATTTCACCCAGTGGGACTCCAAAACTCACCCGTTCGACGCTGTCACACGAGTTGGTCCACGCACTCCAAGACCAGCAGTTCAACCTCTCCTCGCACGTCCCACGGACCCGCGAGGCGGCAAACGCCCGCAACGGTCTCGTAGAGGGTGGAGCCAACTACGTCCAACACCGATACGGCACACGGTGCAATACCGACTGGAGGTGTATTCACGTCTCACAGAACAGAAGTGACAGCCCCGCTGATTTCAACATCGGCGTCTATATCCTCTCGTTTTTCCCGTATGCCGACGGGCCACAGTTCGTGGATTACTTCTACGACCACGAGGGCTGGGCGGGCGTGAACGACCTCTATGAGAACCCACCCGCGAGCACCGAACAGGTCATCCATCCCCGGAAGTACGGCCGTGACTTCCCCACGAACGTCACACTTCGAGATACGAGTTCGAACGGCTGGACGCGCGTGCGCCCAGATACCCGGCCCGATTATGCGGTGCTCGGCCAATCGGCACTCTCGACGATGTTCGCCTACACGCTCTATGACGATTACAACACCCGTATGGACCAACGAAACGGCTCGTCGGTAATCGCGCCCACGGCGTTTCTCAACGTCGGAGCCAGCGGCGTCAACCGGGCGGACCTGTTCGACTACGACCTCAACTACACCGACGGCTGGGACGGCGATAAGATGTATATCTACCAGAAAAACAATGAAACGGGATACGTCTGGAAGATAACGTGGGACTCACGAAAGGATGCCCGCGAGTTCGTCCGTGGCTATCGAAAACTCCTCGCCCACTGGGGCGGCGAGCACGTCCTTGGTCGGGAGGGCGTCTGGGAGATACGACAGGACAGCCCCTTCACTGATGCCTTCCGCATCACCCGACAGGGCAACACTGTGACAATCGTCAACGCGCCCCAATCAGAGGATTTGAACGATATCCACGCCCCCGAGTGACGAATAGTTTTTGCCCATTGCCCGAGCAGTTCGGTCATGGAATCGGAGTTCGATGTCATCCCGACCGAAACCATCCGGGAGGGGCGTGCGACCGACGCCTACTTCGAGCGCACGGTTGAGACGCTCGAATACACAGAAATAAACCCGCACGTGACTGCCGAAGTGACCGCAGACCAATTCCCCACCGAAGAATTCGAGGTTTTTGCTGGTATCGAAGACGCCGCCCGACTCCTCGCGGGCCGGGATATCGACGTTTTCTCCCTCCGCGAGGGACAGTTGTTCGACGGTGGGCCAGTCATGCGCATCGAGGGACCGTACCTCGAATTCGCCCGGCTCGAAACCGCTCTCTTGGGATTTCTCTCACAACCCTCGGGGATGGCGACGAACGCGCTTCGTGCCCGCCGTGCGGCCCCCGACTCATCACTATTGAGTTTCGGTGCCCGCCACGTTCACCCGTCGATTGCAGCAGTGGTCGAACGGAGCGCGCTCGTGGGTGGCTTCGACGGGTTTTCGCACGCCGCCGCGGGCGACTGTCTTGGGCGCGAGGCCAGCGGGACGATGCCCCACGCGCTCGTGATTTGTTTCGGCAAAGGAAATCAGGAGGATGCGTGGCGCGCGTTCGACGAGGCCGTCGCCGATGACGTTCCGCGCGTCATGCTCTGTGACACCTACTCCGACGAGGTAGACGAGGTGCTTCGGGCCGCAGACGCACTCGGCGACCATCTCGACCGGGTGCGCATCGACACCACGAGTTCCCGGCGGGGCGACATCCGCCACATCATCCGCGAGGTGCGCTGGGAACTCGACGCGCGCGACCGAGAGGACGTGGAGGTGTTCGTCAGCGGCGGTCTCGACCCCGACTCGTTGCGCGAACTCCGGGATGTGGCCGAGGGCTTCGGCGTCGGTGGCTACGTTTCGAACGCCGACCCAGTGGATTTCGCGCTCGATATCGTGGAGTGCGAAGGCGAACCCGCCGCCAAACGGGGAAAACTCTCCGGGAAAAAACAGGTGTATCGCACGCCCGACGGCGGCCACCACGTCGCGCTCGCAGACCATCCCGGTCCCGTCGATGGCGAGGCGCTGCTCGAACCATTGGTGAGGGGTGGCGAAGTCGTTCGAGAGTTCGACCTCGACGGCGCGACCCGACGGGCAGGAACCGATGCCGATACGGTCGGATTCGGCGGTGAGTGATTGAAGCCTTTGCTGTCCGGGGTGGCGCGCGCTCGTGTATGGGCAAAGCAAGTACCGAGCGCGGGCACCGTGCGCGTATGCGAACGAAGTCGTACGAAACGACTTCACCGTTTCGTGAGTGAGAAATTCTTGAAGAGTGAGACTCTCCAACGTCGAGGCGGATCTTCGATTTCCTTCGACTTCGGGTTGCTCAGTGACGAAAATCGCATAGTGATTTTCGAACCACCTCGAAGTAAACAGTGGGTCGGCAGTCTGATACCCCCGCCGTCCGAGAAGCGGACATGGATGTCCACATCGGGGAATCGGCGGTACGCGGCAGGGTCCACGCCCCACCGTCGAAGAGTTACACCCATCGGGCGATTCTCGCCGCTGGATACAGTACGGAAAAAACCCGAATCGAAGCGGCGCTCGTGAGCGCCGACACGCGAGCAACGGCGCGCGCGGTCGAAGCCTTCGGCGGCACGGTCGAAACGACCGATGACGGATTCGAGATTCATGGATTCGGTCGTCCCGAAACGCCGACAGATGTCATCGACTGCGCCAACAGCGGGACGACGATGCGCCTCGTGACCGCGGC
>DASSKS010000546.1:0-3429 GCA_035690245.1 Halococcus sp.
CTTTCCCAACGGTACGACTCGATATACTGCCGGCTGGCGAGCGGTCGGGGCGTCGCTCTCGGACGTGGCAGCAATGGGAGCGGAGGCCCGCGCGGCGGTCGCCGTCTATGCCGCACCTGACTTCGAGGAAAAAGAACTGACGGCGTTCGTCGCGGGCGCGCGCGATGTCTGTGTGTCGGTTGGGGCTGAGTACGTCGGTGGCGACCTCGATACACACGATGAGTTCACCGCCGTGACGACGGCACTCGGTCGGACCGAGAATCCAGTATACCGCTCGGGCGCAAGCGTGGGCGAGGCGGTCTGTGTGACCGGCACGCTCGGGCGAAGTGGCGCGGCACTCCGGGTGTTCGAGATGGGTGAAACAGAGCGCGCGAATGACCTCTTTCGGTTTTCGCCGCGAATCGGGACAGGTCGAGTGATTTCTCCAGATGCGGGCGCGATGATGGACGTGAGCGACGGACTCGCACGTTCGCTCCACCAGTTGGCCGGAGCGAGCGAGTGTGGTTTTTCGATTACCGAGTCGGTGCCCGTCGATGCATCCGTCCGAGAAATCGCCACGGATACAACAGAACAACGTGAACTGAGCCTGTTTTTCGGCGAGGATTTCGAACTCCTCTTTACCGTCTCCGAAGACGACATCGACGCCGTTTGTGGGGCTTCACCTGTACCAATCACCCGAATTGGAACGGTCGTTGAAGAAGGAGTTACGCTCGATGGCGAACCCCTTGCCGACCGTGGTTTCACACACGGATAGCGGTTGAACAGGCGATACGAGTCAAATCCTCTTTCGGCGTGGTCAGTTGGTATCGAAGTATCCCTCGTCTTCGAGACCGTCCATGATGTCGTCAACGAGGCTATCGACGTTCTCGTAGGGGAATTCCTGCTGGCCGCCGGCCTGTGAGTTGAGTTCCATCGCGGTGAAACTCACGTCACCGGATTCAAACGTCGTGGATGGCCCGTTGGGAAGTGCTGGTACGAGGTCCATCGGACTGTTGACTGGGTACTCGGCTCCTTCGAATCCGTCGTGGAGTTGCTGTCTGAGTTCGTCTTTGTCTGCCATCGCAGGCGAATACCGGTCTCCACGACGGTTAGCACTACGGCCTTTCATCCATCGGTTTTTAAACTCTAAAGCGAATGAATCGCATCGGAACTGCTCGGGCGAACGATGGACGAGAATCACGACAATACCTGTTCCATGAGTCTGTATTCGGCCTTTCTGAGATGTTCGTCGATTGTTGACCCAGAGAGGTCGAGTGCTGCCGCGATATTCTCGTGGGTGGCGCGGCGGGGGATTTCGTAGTAACCCATCTCGAAAGCCGTCTCAATGACCTCGCGCTGGCGGTCGGTGAGCGCAGAGAGTAACAGTCGCTCGTCGCCGCTGCCGCCAAGCCGTTCGACCGAACAGGAAACTCCGGCGGGGAGACGCTTCATCGCCCGTTTGACCATCACAGACGTGCCGATGACGGTCACGCGAAGCCCGCGTCCGGCGAACACGACCGGCGGGTCGATGAGCAGCCCCTGCTCGAAAAAACACGTTTCGAGCGTTCCGCCCTCTTCGAGACGAACGCGGAGATACAGGCCGAAACGGTCATCCGCTTTCCCGATGGTGTCATAAAGCACAACATCGGAGCGGTCTCTGAGAAGTTCCGCAAGCGTCCCTGAATCTCCCTGTAGGTGATAGTACAGAACGCCGGTGCCATCTCGAATATCGATGTGGCTCAGTGACTCCCGCGTGAGGTTTGTGGCGGCGAGCGCGTCGTCAACGGGGTGGACGAGACCGCGTGCCGGCCTGAGCGAGAGCGTGAAATACCGAACGTGGCTGTTCGCTACCGTTCGATTCACGGCCGTCAGTTGTAGGCACTCATTCCAGTGAGTTCTTTGCCGACGATGAGTTTCTGGATTTCGGTGGTTCCATCTGGAATCGTCATCACGCGCGCGTCCCGATAGTAGCGTTCGAGGCGGTTTTCGGTTTTGAGACCTTCACCACCGTACACTTGGAGCGCATCGTCGGTCACGTCTTTACAGGTTTCCGAGGTGTAACCCTTCGCCAGCGAGGACATCAGCCGGGCGTCCGTACTTCCCTGTTCGAGCAGCTCAGCCGCCCGCCGCGAGAGCTGTCGTGAGGTTTCGAGACCCGCCTTCATATCATATAATTTTTCGGTGACGAGTTGGTGTTCGGCAATCGGCTTGCCGAACGTCTCACGGTCTGTCGCGCGTTCGAGCGCCGCGTCGAAGGCCGCCTGCATTATTCCCACGGACATGAACGACATCCCGGTTCGCATGAACGAGAACGTCGCGTTCAGCGGTTTCTGGTCGAAGAACAACTGAGTGACGCTCTCGGGGAACGGTACAATGTCGTTCATGTCCTTGCCCGCCATGATGGCGTTCGAAAACATATTCGAGAGGCGGTTGTCCGCTGGCACGCGCACGTCATCGAAGGTGATGTGGGCGTTCGAGACGCCCTTCCAGCCCATCTTGTCCAACTCGCGGGTCTCGAAGGAGGCGTTCTCACGGTCTACCATGAACATATCCGACGCGCCGGTGGATTCGTCGTAGGCGACCACGAGCGCGCAGTCGGCGTAGTGGGCGTTGCCGACCCACGTCTTCTCACCATTCAGCACGAACTCCTCGCCGTCTTTTTGCGCAACGGTGTTTGGCCGGGCGGTGTCGCTTCCTCCTTCGGGTTCGGTGACGGCAAGGGCGGCGAGACAATCGCCGTTTTCGAGTTTCGGCAGCATTGCCTCGCGGGTTTCATTGGAGGCGAACTGGACGAAAAGTGCCGGAAAGGACATCATCAGCCCCACAAGCAAGCTCGGCCACACATAACTGATTTCTTCGGCGGCTATCGTGAAGTTCCACACGTCGCCGAAGAAGTTCGGTGCCGTTTCTGGGTCGAACCCGACGCCGAGTTCGTTGAGGTCGTTGATGTAGCCCATCAACTCCTCTCGACTCATCGGCCCGTTTCTGTCCGACTCGTCCACGACCGGCTCAATCGTCTCCTGAAGATAGCTCCGAAGGTCTCCCCGGAAGGCCTCCTGTTCTTCGGTCAGGTCCATCTCACTGGGGAACCTGCTCCGAGAGGCTGTTCATGATGGGGGCGAGCTTCGTACCCTTCTGGACCGGGCCATCCATCTCGTATTTTTGCTGCATGAACCCCTGAATCGGGTCCACGTTGCCCGTGATGAGTCCCACCAGTACGTCCGCGGGTCCGGTGATGGTGATGTCCGAGTCGTCGAGTTGGCCGGCACCACCCGTGATTATCTCTTCGCTCTCGTCGACTTCGAGGTGGCCCTCCATCGGACAGTCGTCTGCCTCGAAATTCGTGGTGATGTCCTCGTTGATCTGGTCTTTGACCTCGGGGTTTTCCTCGACCATCACGCGCATCCCCGACCAGAGCAGTTCTTGGAACTGGTCTGCGGTGTCTGGATT
>DASSKS010000547.1:0-2715 GCA_035690245.1 Halococcus sp.
GACGTACTCGACGACTAAGGCGACAGCCTCTTTGCCATAGCCGTTGCCGTGGACCTCTGGAACGAGCCAGTAGCCGAGTTCGGGGCGTCGCCAGTCGGCATCCGCCACGGAAACGATGCCGATTCGCCGTACATCATCCTCATCGGGTTGGCCAGGACCGGCACTATCGAGACAGACGATAAACTGGTCGCTGTCTCCGTCCTCGTATCCTTCTTCGAGTTGGTCTTGATTTCTGAGTCGAGTGCCGAGAGGATAACGAATCTCGGGATTCGCGGACGCACGCTGGCTGAACGGGATGTCCTCGCGCTCGAACGTCCGAAGGGTGACTCGCTCGCCGCGTTTGATGCGTGCTCCCGGCATGAGTGCAATAATACAGATGGTCGATAATATGTGCGTTCTGTCTTGCGCTGGCCGTCAGAAACGACTGCTTACCACGTGCCGTGAAAGGTATCAAATGAGAGATTTTCGAGCGGTTCGTTGCCGACGGCGATTTCGTACTCACCCGGTGTCAACATTGGTTTGTGAAAGCGCGGGCCGTCGTCGGTTGTGATGCGCGGACAGCCAGTATTGACGAACGCATCCATATCGAAGTTCCTGAGCCTATCGGGTGTGACCTCGTCCATCGTGATGAGGTAGGCATCGTCGTTGTTCTCGATGATTCCTTCGGCTTGGTCGAAGCGGCCCTGTCCGATTTTCGTACAGAAAATCACCCCCCACTTTTCGGCGTCCATCGCGCGATGCACAGCACCAAAGCGTTGTTTCAGGAATTTTTCCGTGTCGGCAATCGAGACGGCGTTGTTCACTGGGTCGGCAATCACGACTCGCTTGTCGGGGTGTTCCATCGCCAGCCCCAATGGATGGAACTTCCCACCGCCGACATACAGGATTTGGTCGGCGTCGATGTCGGCGGAGGCGTAGTTACAGCCCAAGACTTGCCCCTCGTGGGTCAGTCTGTCGTCGCCACGGCGGGTGTGAACAGTGAACTCCCGAGATTCGAGCCACGCGCGCATCTCCTCGAACTTGTTCATGTGCTGGGCAGTAGTAACGAGTCCGATATCTCCAACGTCGAGTTCATCGAGGGAGTCTTCCATAATTGGCTCGACATCCACATTCGAAAACAGCGGGACATAGATGATTTTCTCGGATTCTTTCATCGGACTGTGGCCGAAGTGAACGAACACGTCAGTCCGACGCATCAGAAAGGTATCGAGGTCACAGGCCCCATAACAGGGTTGGCCCGACAGCATGACCCGCACATCGTCGGGCAAGAGTGCGCGCAGGTCGTCGGTCACGGCGGGACCGCGGCGTTTCAGCCCTTCGGGGAACTGAAGCCCGACTTTCTCGGCGTCGCGTTCTTCGACCGCTTCGACTATCCTCTCAAGTTCGTAATCCCATTCGCGGTCGTGTTTGAGCGACATTCCCGTTCGGGTGAGGTCGCCTTCCGTGGACTCTGGCTGGCTCATTAGACGTTCTTACCGCTTGTAACGTTTAGTCTCGGGGATTTCAAACGAACCGTGCCGGTCTGTATCCTTCGATGCGTCACAGGGGATTGAAATCACTCGCCCGTCTATACCAGTCCATGCCAGCCGACCTGCCACTCGAACACGTCCACCTCGAACCCGATGCTCCGACGAATGGTCCTGTGCCCGTTGTGTTCGTCCTTCACGGCCGCGGCGCGGACGAACAAGACCTTCTCCCCGTGGCCCAGCGCCTACCCGATGAACTCGCCGTCGTCAGCCTGCGCGCGCCCGACCGGCTGATGGGTGGCTATACGTGGTACGAACTGGAGATGCCAGAGGGCGACCTCCACCGGAGCCAACCCAATATGGACGAATTTCGCCGGAGTCTCGACCTCGTTTTAGAGAGTATTACTGCCGCCACTGACGCCTACGACCTCGATGCCGACCGTATTGGCTTACTCGGATTCAGTCAAGGAGCCATCACAAGCTTCTCACTTCTCCTCGAACACCCCGATAGATTCGCGTGGGTCGTCTGTCTTCATGGATACTTGGCCGAGTCACACGAAGACAGCGCGTCCGATGGAATCGAGGGAAAACCCGTCTTCGTCGGGTCGGGAACCAGAGACCAAGTGATACCCACACAGCGCGCCGAGACCGCCGCAGACCGTCTTCGAGAACTCGGCTGTGCGGTCGAATCCCACCAGTACGAGAGCGCTCACGGAATCGGGCCGGACGAACTCGAAGATGTGCTTTCGTGGGTCGAATCTCGGCTGGCCTGAGAAACCACCGCCACGTTGAAGGTGTTCACGGCCCGACCGAAAACGATGAGCACCGAATCAGAAGTCCAAACCGAACCCACAGGCGAGAACAGACCCGAAGAACTCGCAGGCGAACTCGGCGCGGCAATCGCCAACACAGCCGAATACGAACGCTTCGTCGAATCGAAAACCACTGTCGAGCAAAGCCCGAAAGCACAGGAGAAAGTCAGGGAGTTCGAACGCCTCCGCGACGAGTTCATGCAGGCGCGCCAAATCGGCGAGGCCACGCAAGAAGACTTACAAACCCTCCAGAACGCCCAACAGGAACTTCACGAAATCCCTGAAATGGCCGAGTTCTTGCACGCACAAGAGGAACTCGACGCACGCCTCGAACGGGTGAACGAGAAAATCGCCACGGACCTCGCCATCGACTTCGGCGACCGCATCGGGGGTTGCTGTCAAGACTAAACCTATTCAATTCGAGTGACTGGTTTCTG
>DASSKS010000548.1:0-8902 GCA_035690245.1 Halococcus sp.
CCGTCACCTGCCCTTCCAACACGGTGCGGGTCGCCTCAGCCACGCCCGAAAAATCCGCCCGGAGGCGGTCGAAGCGCGCCAGCAGGTTTCGGGCCTCGTCCGTGAGTTCGCTGCCGCCGCCGCCCGGCCCGCCGCGTCGGCGTTCGACGAGCGGCCCGAATACCTCCTCTATCTCGACGATTCGGCGTTGGGCGTGCGAAAACGAGCGTTCGAGCGCGTCTGCGGCGCGGTTGAGTGAACCGTACTCGTCGACCGCCCGGAGCAACGCGGCATCGCGCGCGCCGAACACGACGCCATCGGCGTCGATGTGCGCGTCGAACTCCGCCGTGGTGTCCATGCCTCCCCGTAGGTGTGGCTCCTAACAAAACTATTATGTCGAATGGGGAATATCGGTGTTGTATCCATGTCGAAACAACGGGGGTCAGAGCGTGACGAACGAACGTCGTTTCTCGAACGGCGGTCGCGGCGTGACGTGCTCAAGGCGGCGGGCGTGACGGGACTAACGGCGCTTGCCGGCTGTACGGGAGGCGGTGGTAGTGGTGGCGGGGGCGGCGGAAGCGGGACGAACGCCGGTGGCGGCGGTTCGGGCAGCACGAGTTCCGGCGGCACGAGTGCTGGTAGCACGAGTGCAGGCGGTGCCCAGACGAGCAGTGGCGCTCAAACGAGCAGCGGTGGCAACACGAGCGGTGGAGGGGGCGCTTCGACCGCCGACTCGATCACGATATTCCACGCCGGGAGTCTCTCGCCACCGTTTGAGACCGCAGCAGCGCAGTTCAAAAAACAGACCGGCATTCAGGTGACACAGGAGGCAACCGGGTCGGTGGAATCGACGAAGAAGATAACCGCACAGGGCCGAAGTGCCGACGTGCTCGGTGTCTCGGATTATCGATTGATTCGGGACGAACTGCTGCCGAAGTTCGGGGACTGGTATGCCATCTTTGCGACGAACGCGATGACGCTCGCCTACACGAAGGATTCGACCGGCGCGAGCGAAATCGGGCCGGACAACTGGTGGGAAATCCTCGCGCGCGACGACGTGCGCTTTGCCCACTCGGACCCGGCGGCCGACCCGAACGGGTATCGCTCCGTAATGGCGATGCAACTCGGCATGATGGACTTTCAGGGGAAGTCGTTGTACGGCAAGGACACCTACAACACGCTTCGGGACAAAGAAATCATCCCGACAGGTACTGAAACAGCACTCATTGGCCAACTTCAGTCCGGCACAATCGACTACGCATGGGAGTATCAGTCGGTGAAGGCAACCGAAGACGTTCAAACCGTGGACCTCCAACCGCAGGTGGACCTCTCGCGGGCAACGCCGAAGTTCGCGCGGTTTTATGCGAACGCGAAAGTCGAGGTCGAAGGAGAGACCTACACCGGTGCGCCGATTGCCTACGGCATCACGGTTCCGAGCGTGGCCGAAGCGCCACAGGCCGGCGCGAAGTTCGTCGCGTTCATGACCGGCGACGCGGGCGATACAATCATGAAAAACGCCGGCTTCTCACCGGTCAACCCCGCGGTCGTCCCGAAAAGCGCAAAGAACGCGGTGCCACAGCCGGTGATGAAACACGCAACCGCCAAAGGGTCGCTCGGGCCGCTCGAACTCGACATCGGCCGCCGTCAGATGCCGTTGCCCTGATGAACACGCGCTGTCGAACGTATCGAACGAACACGAATCCGAACCCAGAGTTTCTCGACAATGCCTACTGACATCCGCGGTGAACGATGACCACGAACCCACCGACCACGAGGGCAAAAACGAATCCGTTCGGCTGGCTCGGCCGCGGTTCGACGGTGCTCGCCTTCCTCGTGGTGCAGGTCGTCGTCTTCGGCGTCGCCTACGCCACCGGGGAAACCACGCTGTATGCGATTTTCGCGCTCGGGAGCGCCGCTATCCTCGGCTACGTCTCCCGGCAGGGCTGGTTCGGCGTCGCAGCCGCGACGCTCGGGACTGTGCTGCTCATCGCGGTCGGTCTCCCGATGGTGATGTTCGTCGCGCGGCAAAATCCCGCGCTGGTCGCAGCAAAAGCACTCGACCCCGAGGTGCATCAGATGTTGTATCTCTCGGTGTACGGACCGCTTTTGGCGGCGCTATTCACCCTTGTGTTCGGCGTGCCGCTTGCGTATCTCCTCTCGGAAGGATTTCCCGGCGATACGCTCATCGAGAGCCTCGTTGACCTCCCGCTGGTGATTCCACACTCCGTCGCTGGACTACTGATTCTGTTCGGTTTTGGCGGCGATAACCCGCTTTTCGGGTTACGGATTTTGGGAACGATGACCGGACTCGTGCTCGCAATGGTGTTCGTGAGCGCGCCCTTTGCCGTAAACGTCGCCCGCGAGGGCTTCGAGACAATCGACACGCGCCTCGAATACGCCGCGCGGATTCACGGCGCGAATCGGTGGGAAACCTTCCGGCGGGTGAGCTTTCCCCTCGCTGCGCGCAGCGTTCTCACCGGCGGCGTGCTCGCGTGGGCGCGGTCGGTTTCCGAGTTCGGTGCCGTGGCGGTGGTCGCCTACAACGTTCAGTTCTTCTATCCAATTGCGTGGGAGGAAGTCACCGGCCAGCACGCGCCGATATTCATCTTCAACACCTACACGTCGGGGTCGCTCGCCGAATCGAGCGCCGTCGGGTTCATCCTGCTCGTGCTGAGCGTCGCCATCTTCCTCCTCGTGCGTTGGCTGGCCTACGACGACGAGAGTTCTACAGCGAGCGCGATGCCATGACACTCACCGCAGACCTCGCCGCGTCGTTCGACGCCGAAGGCGCGGAGACGTTCACCATTGAGAGCGAACTCACCGTCGAGACGGGTGAAACACTCGTTATTCTCGGCCCGAGCGGCAGCGGCAAGAGCCTCCTCTTGGAGACGATTGCGGGCTTTCACCCACACGAAGGAACTGTCGAAAACAACGAGCACGACCTCACGGAAATCCCTCCAGAGCGCCGGGAGTTCGGGTTCGTCTTTCAGGATTATGCACTCTTTCCCCACATGACCGTCAAAGAAAACGTCGCATTCGGCGCGCGCTATCACGAGGCGACGCGCGACCCCGAGACGATGCTCGCTGAACTCGGGGTTTCCCACCTCGCAGAGCGGACACCCAAAACGCTCTCGGGTGGTGAGAGCCAGCGTGTCGCGCTCGCGCGCTCGCTCGCCATCCAACCCGACGTGCTCTTGCTTGACGAACCACTTTCAGCGCTCGACGTACCGACCAGACAGGCACTCAGGGAGGACCTCGCCGGAGTCTTAGAGGACGTGACAGCCATCCACGTCACCCACAACCGCACGACTGCCCGCGCGCTCGCAGACCGTATCGCGGTCATGCGCGAGGGGCGAATCGTTCAGACTGGCACCCCAGAAGACGTCTTCGAGCGGCCCGTTTCGCCATTCGTTGCCCGATTCACCGGCGCGAACTGCCTTTCACTTTCTGCATTCCCCGGATTCGACGGTGCTGCATCGAACGTGGCTATCCGACCAGAACACGTCGTCTTCGACCCCGAGACACCGGATGCCACCGCTCGGGTGACGCGCGTGACCCGCGAAGACGCCAGCAGTCGGGTCTCGCTCGCACTCGAAGGGACCGATGAAACCCTCGATGCGTTCAGCGTGCGACCACCCGCCGTCGGCGATACCGTTGAAATTGGCTTGCCCCGTGAACGGACGACGGTCTTTGGAGAGGCGTCGAGTGAGAGCGGAGACCGCGCCGTCAGGAGTCCACTCGAATGAGTTTGTCGGCCTCGCTCGCAAACCGTGCCGTCTCGGCATCGAAGGAGTCCGCGTATCTGACGAGCAGCGTCAGCAGTGATTCCGGGCGGACGAGTGTGTAGCCGTCGGTCCGAGAGAGCAGCCCCGCGCGTTCTAACTCGGCGGCGTGTTTGCTCACCGTGGGCCGCGAAACCCCGAGTGCGGACGCGAGGCCGCTTGCGGTCGCATCGCTATCACGAAGCAGTGAAATAACCATTCCCCGAGGGGTTTCGCGGCGAAGGTAGCCAAGCGCGACCTGCTCGAACTCGTCGAATCGACGAGCGGGAAAGAAGCGTCGATAATCGCCGTCGCGGCGGCTTTCTATGGCGTCCTTTTTGCGAAGGCGGCGGAGGTGGTGTTGGGTTTCGCCGGTGCCCATATCGAGGTCGTCACGGATTTTCGAGAAGTGTGCGCCCGGCGTCACGGTGAGGTAGTGGGTAATGGTTTCGCGGGCGTCGCTGTCGTCAGTAGCGAGGCGTGCGAACGGCCCGACCGCTCCGAGCGCGGCAAACCGTCGGAGCGTCGCGCGTTTTTCCTCGTCAACCTCGCGTTCCGGCATCTCTCGTCACCTATGTAGTGGATAGTAAAAGCGTTTTGCCCTTCATCGGGAAATCTCGACCACTAGTTGGCTTCCGGTTCGAGTTCCTCGTCTTCGCCAGTACTGGTACTCACACCATCCTCGTCGCCCGTCGTACCGGGTTCGTCCATGCCAGCGATGATTTCGTCTGGGTCCCTGATGTCGCCAGTCGCCTCACCGGTTTTAATGGCTTCTGCCTCGTGTTCCATCTCCTCGACATCGAGTTCGGCCTCCTCGTCGATATTGCCGAGGATTTCGTCGATGTTGTCGAGTCCAATCAGTTCACGGGTCTCGGCATCGAATTCGAGACTCTCTAAGTCCGCGCCGTCCTCGCGGATGTCGCTCCCTGTGAGGTGTTTGCTGTAGCGACCGAGCATCGATGAGAGTTCTTGGGGCAGCACAAAGGTGGTGGATTCGCCCTCGCCGATGGCTTGAAGCGTTTCCATTCCGCGCTCGATGACCGCGCGCTCACCCATCGATTCGGCGGATTTCGCGCGCAGAACTGTCGAAACGGCGTCACCTTGAGCTTCCAAAATCTGGCTCTGTTTTTGCCCTTGGGCGCGGATGATGTTCGATTGCTTTTCGCCCTCTGCGGTCTCGACGGCGCTCCGACGCTCACCTTGGGCCTCCAGTATCATCGCGCGACGGCGGCGCTCGGCGCTCGTCTGTTGTTCCATCGCTTGCTGGACATCGGCAGAGGGGTTTACCTCGCGGACTTCGACCGATTCGACACGAACGCCCCACTCGTCGGTCGGTTCATCGAGGTCGCGCCGGATGCGCCCGTTGATTTCTTCGCGTTTGCTCAGCGTATCGTCGAGGTCCATGTCGCCGAGCACCGCTCTCAAGGTTGTTTGGGCGAGGTTCGAGACGGCGCGCTTGTAGTCATCGACTTCGAGGAAGGCCTTCTTCGCATCCATCACCTTGATGTACACCACGGCGTCCGCCGTAACAGGTGAATTGTCGCGCGTGATGGCCTCTTGGCGGGGGACATCGAGGGTCTGGGTGCGCATATCGAACGGATAGGTGTTGCTGACAAACGGCGGCACGAAGTTGATGCCGGGTTGGAGCAATTTTCGATAGTCGCCAAACACTGTGAGCGCGCGTTTCTCGTAGGCGTTGACGACTTCGACGGCGCTGTAGATGGTGGCGACCGCGACCACCAGTATCAGCAATACCACGATTCCGAGGCCGAGACCGGCCTGCAAGGGAACAAATATCATCGTATATACGTTCAGGATGATAGGAACATAAGGGTTCCGGCAGAATTTTCCACTGGCTCAGGCGGTTTCGCGCTCGCGTTCGTCCTCGTCATCTTCGCGTCCGCGAGCGAGCGCGCGGTCGATGTCGTCCTCCACAATCGAAAGCGATTCGACGGTGACGACGTTCCCTCCCCCCGGATCGGTAACTATCACGGATTCACCTGCTGGAATCTCGCCGTCGAGCGTGCGTGCGGCGTAGTAGGGATTGAACCCGCCGCCGTCGAGTTTGACCTCGCCGTTCGTTTGGGTAACGCGCTCTGTGACGCGGCCCGTCTTTCCACGGAGCGCGTCCGAATCGCTCGTCTTGCCCGCACCTTTTCCGCCATAAAAATCGAATTTTCGGTAGGTGTAGAAGGCTCCCGCGCCGCTTGCGAGGACGACCGCCGCGAGCACGACCGCGAGGACGACTGGAGCGAGACTGAGAACCGAACCGAGAACCAGTCCGACGAGTCCAGCAATCAACAGCGCAATCCCGAGAACGATGAAATGCGCACCGGGCGCGAGCGCTTCTGCGCCCATCAGCCCGAGTCCGACGAGAACGAGCACTAGCGGCAACTGCGACAACACGAGGTCGGTCTGCAAGGGGATGAGAGAAAGAGCCAGCAGCGCATCGCCGAACGGCAGTACCATAGTCGAGTGTTAGCGCGATGGGAATTAACTGTTGGGGATGATTCAGACGCCGATGATGACGAGCAGCGCGATGACGACGCCGAGAATCACGAACAGCGCGTTTTCGAGCGTCGGCGACTCCGGTTCGATACCCCCCGAACCACGGTCGCCGAAGACATCGGTTGCCTGTCCGTCGCTATCCTCGTCATCAGCGTCCTCGAAATCCTCGACTTCGTATTTCCAGTCGTCAGCCATACAGGAACTACCAGTTCCAGCCTGAAGTGCGTGCCGCCCGCACAGAGCTACCGAATTTTCGTTCCCGGAACGCTCTCTCCATGTGTCGTGAGCAGGTCTGCATCCTCGCCCGCAGCGAGTATCATTCCATCACTTTCGACGCCGAACAGTTCGGCCTTTTCGATGTTCGCAAGCACCACGACTCGGGTTCCCGGCAGCGAATCGAGGTCGTGTAACTGTTTGATTCCGGCGACGATTTGGCGGGTTTCGACGCCCACATCGACTTCCAGCCGTGCGAGGTCGTCCGCACCCTCGATTCCCTCGGCGCTTTCGACCCTTCCAACCCGAATGTCGAGATTCTGGAAGTCATCGAATCCGATTCGCTTCTCGGTGAGTGCTTCGAGGTTCGTTTCGGTATCGATTTCTGCGGATTCTTCTGCCTCCTCGCTGGCGGTTTCGATTTGGATTTCCAACTGTTCGTTCAGTTCTTCGACACGCTCGTCTTCGATTCGCGCGAAGAGTTCCGTGGGAGCCTCAAAGTTCTCGGGAGGGGCAACAAACGCTGCATCGAGCCGTATTTCGTGAATCGACCCAGACTCGCCGAGTTGGTTCCAGAGCGCTTCTGCCTTGCCGGGCATCACCGGCTCTGTGAGCACGGCGACTGCCTTCGCCAGTTGCACACAGTCGCGGATGACCTGTGCGCGTTCTGGGTCCTCTGCGTTCCACGGTTCGTGCTGTTGGATGTACTCGTTACCGAACTGGGCGAGTTTCACCGCCGACTGGCCGACCTCCCGAACGGAGTAGTCGTTGATTCCCTCTCCGAAATCAGAAATAGCCGCTTCGATGCGATTGTGAACGTCCTCTGAGACCTCAGCGTCCGGTGTGCCGTCGTAGTTTCGGTGGGCAAAGAGCAGCGAGCGATAGAGGAAATTTCCGAGCGTGCCGACGAGTTCGCCGTTCACCCGGTCTGCGAACTTCTCCCACGAGAAGTCCACGTCCTGTTGGAAGCCGCCATTCGTCACGAGATAGTACCGAAGCAGGTCGGGATGGAACCCTTCATCGAGATAGTCGTGCGCCCAGACCGCACGATTCCGGCTGGTCGAGAGACCCTTGCCGTCGATGGTGATGAAGCCCGTCGCACAGACCGCCCGCGGTTCGGCATACTCGACTCCGCGAAGCATCGCCGGCCAGAACACAGTATGGTGCTGGATGATGTCCCGCCCGATAATATGAATAATTTCGCTCTCACCCTCTTTCCAGACCTGTTCCCAGTTGAATTCCTCAGAATCAACGCGCTCTGCGTACTGTTTCGTGCTCGAAATGTACTCGATGGGTGCATCGACCCACACATAAAGTACTAACTCCTCCTCTCCGGGGTAGTCGATGCCCCAATCGAGGTCGCGGGTGATACACCAGTCCTGGAGACCACTCTCCAGCCACTCTCGGGGTTGGTTTTTCGCGTTAGCGGTGCCTTCGAGGCGGTCGAGGAAGTCAGAGAGGTATTCGGTGAATTCAGAGACGCGAAAGAACTTGTGCGGGCGATTGCGGTATTCGGCGGGATTGCCGGTGACGACGCTTCGTGGCTCCTTGATTTCGCCGGGTTCTAAGTGCCGGCCACAGCCCTCATCACACTCGTCGCCGCGGGCGTGCGCCCCGCAGTACGGACAGGTCCCCTCGACATACCTATCAGGAAGGGGTTGGTCTGCCTCTGCGTCCCACGCGACCTGTATCTCCTTTTCGTAGATGTGCCCCTCCTCGTCGAGCGCACGGACGATGTCCCGCGTGAGTTCGGTGTTCGTTTCGTCGTGGGTGTGGCCGTAGTTGTCGAATTCGACGTTGAACTTCGGGAACGTCTCGCGGTACTGTTCGTGATACGACAGCGCGAACTCCTCGGGCGAGACTCCTTCTTGCTCGGCGTTGACGGCGATTGGCGTGCCGTGCATATCGGACCCACAGACGTAGATGGACTGCTGGCCCAAGCGCTTCAGCGCACGGTTCAGTACGTCTGCGTTGACGTATCCGCGGAGGTGACCCACATGAAGGTCGCCGTTTGCGTAGGGCAACCCGCAGGTGACCACCGCCGGGTTCTCGGTCGGAAAGTCCTCGTGGCTCATACTCCTGTTACCTCGATGCGGGCCTAAAGCCCGCCGTTTTCTCGCTGTCGCCCATCGTTGTCGTGGCTGGTCGATTGCGTACCGATCCACAGTTTCACGAACGTTTTAATGGTCGGTATGCGTCACCGTGTGGTATGGGATACGTCGTCAAGATGCCGAAGTTGGGGTTAGAGATGGAACAAGGAACCCTCTTAGAGTGGCACACAGCGGAGGGCGATACCGTCAAGGAGGGTGAGACGATAGCCGAAGTCGAATCCGAAAAGAGCATCGGGGAGGTAGACGCGCGTGAAGACGGTGTGTTGCGGCTAACGAACCTCGGAGAGGGTGAGACAGTCCCGCCGGGCACGCCCATCGGCATCGTCGCGG
>DASSKS010000549.1:0-3968 GCA_035690245.1 Halococcus sp.
CTCGTCTAGGTCTGCATTGGCCGCCTTCTCGAAGAGGTCCTCATCATCGATGTCCCAGCCACGCTCTGCCAACACGCGATAGTTGAGATACTCCACGCGGGACATCTCCTCCTCGTCGTCCATGTTCTCGTCGCGGGCGGCGTCCCGGCCGACCTTGATGTTTGGGAGTTGGTTCCCAGCCATACCGCTACAATGGGATGGTCATACTTAGCATCATGGACCGTCGCCGACTTCAGACGGCGGTACTCGCTGGTTTTCGAGACGAATTCCGTTCCCAGTACAATTCTCCGCGCGTTTCTGCCAGTTGTATAACGGTAATTGATGGAGTTATGGAAACGTATTTACTGCTGCGCTCCATTTATCGACTGGTTCATGTCAGATGGAACCAGACCACAGATAACCACAGAGGACCAGCGCGAGTTGGCGCGAACCCTCGGCGTTGACGAGACGGCGAGCGAGAGTCCGACGCTCAGCGAGATTCAGCAGGCCATCGACGCAGAGACCGACCCGGAGTTCGCCTCGATGGGCGAGGCCATCCGCAGTGACCTCTCGGGAAAGCTCGACGCCGACCTCATCGACGAGGAGCTACAGAATATGGCGGCCCACATCGAGCGGCTGCCGGCGATACACGAAGCGGGCATTCCAGACGGCGAAACCGAAGCCGAGGAACTGTACCGCGAGGTGATAGCGCCGGCGTGGCGCGTCTATCACCACCTCGCGGATGTCGGGTTCTTCGAGAGCGTCGAGGCGAATCTCCCCAGATTCACGCCGCGACACATCGAACACACCGCAACCGAACTGATTCAGACGGAACCGCTCACCGCGGCACTCGGTGAGTGTGGCTTCGATGAGCACGAACAGACGGTGTTGATGATGAATGTCGTGAACAACAACATCCGGCTCTCACGGTGGGTTCCCACCAGAGAGATTCCAGAAGGCGTCGAGTTCGACGTGAGTTACGTGCCGCCGCTGCACCAGCGGGCGATGGGCGGAGCGTTGTTGTGGATAAACGCGCTCGACGACCACCTCTGGACGAAGGAGATTCTCATCACCGAACAGATTCTCGACGACGCCTACTGGCGCTCGAAGGCGATGCTCGGCGGACTGTACGTGATGGCACAGGCGGCGCGCGAAATCGCCGTCAGTGACGAGGCCGAACTCACAGACGCCCAAGTGACCGCCGCGTTGACCGCAAGCGCCGCGATGTTGATCGTCAACCAAGAGGAAATCATGAAAGAAGCGTTTTGGATCACCGAAGAAAAGCGGGCACCGAGCACGGTGCGATAACAGGAGATAAATTATGGCAATCGAAGACGACGAGGCCGTCAAGGCCGCCGCAGAGACCATCGTCGAAGAGACCGAATTGGGTTATCAGGTGTTCGATGCACCCGACGAGGCCGTCCTTCACCAGACCGATATCGACCGCATCCCCGAAGTCGAAGTCACCCAGGAGATGCTAACCAACTCGGGTGAAGACGACGAAAGTTGGTTGATGTTCGGCAAGAACTACGAACAGCACAGACAGACGACTGCCGACGTTATCACGAAAGAGAACGTCGATGGTCTCGAAGTCGAATACGACCTCGAAGTGGGTGCGAATTCGAGTATGGAGGGTTCGCCTACTATCGTGCCGGGCGACCCGCCCATCATGTATCAAACGAATGGCCCGAGCCACGTCAAGGCCATCGACGCCCGCGAGGGCGACATCCTCTGGAGTTTTACCTATCCCGCGCCGGATGATGCAGTACTCTGCTGTGACGACAACAACCGGGGAGTAGCGGTCTGGAAGGACAAAATCTACATGACGACCCTCGACTCGGGGGTCCAAGCGTTCAACCGCTACACCGGCGAGGAGGAGTGGTATGCGAGCACCGCCGACTACAAAGAAGGGTATTCGGCGACATGGGCACCCATCATCTACAACGGCGTCTTGTTCACTGGAAGCGCTGGTGGCGAATATGGGGTACGAGGTTTCCACTGTGCAATCAACGCAGAGACGGGCGAAGAACTCTGGCGGATGAACCCGTGTCCCGACGAGGAGTACGTCGGTGACAGCATCAAGCAATCGGGTGGCACGAACTGGATGACCGCGACGTTCGACACCGAGCGCGAGTTGCTGTACATCAACGTCGGCAACCCGAGTCCCGACTTCAACGGCACGGTGCGACCGGGTCCGAATAGGAATACCTGTTCGACGCTGTGTCTCTATCCCCAAACTGGCGAGATTCAGTGGGCACATCAGGAGTCCGCCCACGACATCTGGGACTACGATTCGGCGAGCGTGCGGATGTTGATACGCGACCTCGACATCGGCCACTTGGACGAGAAGACTGACGTGGTTTACAACGCCGGCAAGACGAGTTGGGCCTATACGATGGACGCAGACACCGGCGAACTCCTCGTGCGGAGTCGTCCGCTGACCCAGCAAATCAACATGATGACGATGGTGCCCCACGTCGAAGAGGAGCGCGACTACGTGATGCTTCCGGGACTGCTGGGCGGACAGGACTGGCAACCCCCCTCCTACTCGCCAGAGACCGGGCTGTGCTATCACAAGACGCTCAACACGCCCCATCACATCGAGTGGCGAAACGAGGAGTACAAGCCGGGTGAGAAGTTCTGGGGTGGTATTGTCGATGTGGAACCCGACGAAGAACTCGTCCCCGACGAGTACAACGGCCACATCAGCGCCATCGTCGCAGTCGACCCTGCAACCGGCAAAATCGCGTGGCGCGACTGGATAGACAGTGACCGGTATCTCTGGGGCGGGACGATGACGACCAGTACTGGGTTGTTGTTCGCCGGCACGCAGAACGGCAACATGGTCGCCTACGACGCAGAATCAGGAGAGCGCCTCTGGGAGTTCGACGTGAGCGACAAGGCGATTGCGGGCGACCCGGTGAGCTGGTACGACCCGGGCAGCGAAAAGCAGTACGTCGCCATTCAGGTGGGCGGCAGCGGCTTCGTCGGGCGTGGCCCGCGCGGCGACCGACTCGTCGTGTTCTCGCTGTCTGCGTAAGCGCCCGCGTTCGTTCTTCGAGTGCTGATAGACCATACATGAGAGAAAATCAACCCGAGCACGGCACGCTTGAAGCTATCGTCCGGGAGAATCCACGCGAACTCACAGCGCGTATCGAAGCAGTACAGCAGGGGTTGGCGTCTGAGGACCTGTACACACGGCGAGACGCCGGTCGGGCGATTCGCGTCGCGGCCAAGCGAAATCCCGAACTCATCGAACCCCATTTCGAGATGGTGGTCTCGTTGCTTTCGGATCAAAGCGGTTCCGTCCAACTGTCGGGTACTATCGGTCTCTGCGAACTGGCGAGAGTCGCACCGGAAACCGTCGAAGAAACGATTCCTGAACTGCTCGCCTTGCTTGAGAGTGCGACGGCCCCAGCGATTCAGATGGCCGTCCTGCGGGCACTGACGCGCGTGGGTGAGCACTCGTCTGTGGCCGTTGCCGACGAGACGACCGCCGACGTGCTTCTGACGGCTACGCCACCGATTCGGACGGCCATCGTTACGGTCTTTGCGGAGGTGGTCGTCGAACATCCCTCGCGGTTCCCCAAAACGGTAGCTGCGATGGAAGATGCCCTCTGTGACGAGTCAGAACGGGTTCGGCGGTGCGCTGCGGCGGCGCTTGCGCTGGTCGCAACCACTGACCGGTCTGTGGTCTCGTCGGTCGCGGGTATCACAGAGCGCGTCGAAGCGATGGAAGGCCGGGTGAGCGCACAGCCGTGGCACGCGGACGAAACCATAGAACGGGCGGCGAAGACGCTTCGCGCGCTGGATGAATCCGAGCGCGCCTGACCGCAGCCATTCGACCGACGGCAAACGTGGGTTCTAGAACATCCCAGTCGATAGATACCGCTCACCGCTGTCCCAGAAGACGGTGACGACGAGCGGGCAGTCGTCGTACTCGCCACCGTCGGATTCACTCCGTTCACCCGACGAGGCTCGCGGACCCT
>DASSKS010000550.1:0-3929 GCA_035690245.1 Halococcus sp.
CCGGCTTTCTCGTCGCGCGTGAGGACGTTCGCAAAGCTCGAAATCATGTGGAGCGGTTTCGCGTAGGGAACCCACGCGACGAATCCAAGCGCGAGCAGTGCGTGTGACCACCACGCCACCGGGTAGATTGTCGTCGCCAACGCCGATGAGACGCCCGCCCCTTGCAACACGAGCGCGACGAACCAGCCCACGAAGCTCACGGTCTCGAAGTCGGGAAAACCGGTAGCGAGAATGCGGATGCCCTCTGCGAGATAGCCACCGACGCCGAGCAAAAAGAGCACCCACACGAATGCGTTGTCCTCAAAGCTCGTATGCCGACCCCACAGACGGTCGGTGCGAACGACATGGCGGCGATAAATCGCCATTCCGAGACCGACGACGAACACGAATCCCAAGGCGTCCATCACCAGCGAGTACGAGAGATAGAAGTCGCCGACGAAAAACGACCGCTCCCCGCCCAGTACACCAGTTACCGTTCGATAGAGGTCGATGTCGATGCCGATGATGATAGTCCCGATGAGCAGCGTGAGAAATCCCCACATGATGAAGGCGTGCATCAGCCCGCCATAGAGGTCGCGGTTGAACTGTTTCTCGTTCGAGATGACGATTCTCGCGGCGTCCACCACCCGATTCGGGAGGTCAGAGAGCCGGTCGAAGGCGTCTTCGGTTCCCCGGTTGTAGCGCGAAAACCGCTCGTAGACTCCATAGAGGAAGATCGCAACCGCGAGAAACGCGAGGAAATAAAATAGCGCCTTCCCGACGGGACCGACCAGCCAGAACGTCTCTCGGGTAACCGGTTCGCCTGCCTGAAGCACGAGTGTCATTGATTATCGCCGTAGAACAAACGAGTGCTGTTAAGTCTTATCAACGCTCCCGACTTGCGGCTGCCTTCGGGCGTAAACGAAAAACTCGTTTTCGGTTTCTCCACAGGAGGTTTCGTCAGACTATCGAACGTCCTCACGAGATGGCCCAGACCAGGAGTCCAGCGGCCAGCACGAGCGCCGGAAGGTCGAGACGAGAAAGCCGGAGTACTGGAAGCGTCGGATTCCACGCGAAACAGCGCGCACGAAGCGCTAGCCCCAGCCTATCGGCCCGTGCGAATGCCCGTCGGATTCCCGCAGTGGTGATGATCTTCATACGATTTGTGAGCGAGCGTTCGGTGCCGAGTCGTGCCTGCATGGCCGCGCGCACCCGCGAGAGGTCGGCCAGTAACACCGGAAGAAATCGAAAGACGAGCGCCACACCCACCCCCAAAATCTGACCGAATCTTCCGGGAACGGTTCGTTGAAGCGCCGCCCGCGAATCGCGTACTGGCGTCGTCCGAACGTAAGCCACACTCACGAGCAACACGAGAAGGGTGCGATAGCTCGAAAGCGCGGGAATAATTGCCTCTCGGGGGATGACCCACGGCTGTTCCAGTGTGAGGGCGGCAACTGCCGGTCCAGCGAGTAAGAAAGGGAGTGCATACCGGACCTCCCACACTGCAACGAGTGGCGACAGAGCTGCCGATACGAGAACGACCGCTGCGAGAACGGTCATCGCGGTGAGTCCGCGCGGAGTGGTATGGGAAAAGGCCGCGAGCGCGAACCCGATTTGGACCGCGAGCTTCGCCCGTGGGTCAAGCCGATGAGCCATCGAAGAACCGGGTTCGTAGCTCAACACGGCGCGCGCACGCCCAATCCCGACAGCCGCTCTCTCACAGTCTCGGGACCGGCATCGAGCGCCACTCGGCCCTCGTTCATCACGACTATTCGGTCTGTGAGGTCGAACAGGTCTCGCAAGTCGTGTGTAACCACAACGATTCCCGTGCCATCCGTGTGCAGTGCTTGCAGCCTATCGAGAACGGACTGTCGCGCCGGCTCGTCGAGTCCCGCAAACGGTTCGTCGAGCACCAGATGGTCTGGATTCATCGCCAACGCGCCTGCGATGGCGACGCGCGCCCGCTCGCCACCAGATAGTCGGTCGATACGTTCCTCGTTCCGTCCACTCAATCGGACTGCATCGAGTGCCTCCATTACTCGGCGGTCGATTTCTCTCCTATCGAGTCCCAGATTTTCCGGGCCGAAGGCGACATCCGCGCCCACAGTGGCGGCGACGAACCCATCGCGCGGGTCCTGAAACGTCATCGCCACCGCGGTTCGTGCGGCCACGAGGTCTTCTGCGACGGGCTGGCCGTTCACCGACACCGTACCCGAATCGGGTTCGAGAAGCCCGTTGAAATGCCGGACGAGCGTCGTCTTTCCCGAGCCATTGGGTCCCGCGAGCACGACAAACGAGCCGTCTTCGATGGTGAGTGAAACGCTATCGACGGCTGGGCGTGTTTCGTCCGTTCCTGTTTGGGGTGAGTCGCCGTAGCGATACACGAGGTCATGGGTTGCTATCATGCTGCGGCTATCGCGTCGCTCCGAACGATTCCGACGGCGGCAGCGATTTTCAGTATCTCTGCGGGGATGAACGCGGCTGCGCCGGCGAAAAACGCCTCGATGGGGCTGAGACTCAAAACGACCATCAGCCCGAAAATTCCGCACGCATAGATTATCACGGTTCCAACGACCATCGCGCCGACCAACCTGACGAGACTCACCGTTTTTGGGTCTGAAAGCGAGCGACCACTGTGGACAATCTCACCGATAACAAACGCAACGAGGGGATACGACCAGAGATAGCCCGCCGTCGGGCCGAGCAGCACACCGATTCCTGCCGTGCCGCCCGAAAACACCGGTGCGCCGAGCGCGCCCGCGAGCAGGTACAGTCCGCAGGCCGCGCCACCCCACACCGGTCCGAGCAAAATCCCTGCAAGAAAGACGCCAAGGACTTGAAGCGTGACCGGAGCCGGCGAGACCGGATTCGGAAAGCTCACGTAGGCGAACGCGCCCAGCAAGGCGGCAAAGAGTGCCGCACGGGCGAGATTCGTCGTTAGTTCGTCGCCAACGAGTTCGGTGTCGGTTGTAGTGCTCACGAACGTCCCTCCGGTCGGTCCGTCATGCTCTCTGTCCCGTCGTCAACCATCTTAATCGAATCGGTTGACGAGCCGGAACTGCCAGTAGGTTTTTACCCCCCCGTGTCGGACGCTCCGGTTACGAAGCGATGGACGAAAAAACAGAAGAACTGCGTGACATCTTCATGGACCTCACCGACGAGGAGAGCGTCACCGAGCGCCAAGAGGACACCCGTGGGTCGCTCGCGCGCGAGGGGTCACCCACAGAGCGAACAGAAGCAATCATCGAGGCAATGACAGAGCGATACGAGTTCGATACCGACCTCACAGAAGAAACGCTCGTCCGACTCGTCCGCGCGTTCTACGACGACGCAAGCGACGTCGACCTCACGGAACTCATAGACGAATCGCGCCACACCGTCTTCGGCGCGCGGATGGACCTTCACCTCGTCCGCGAGTCGGACTTAGAGGCATCCTTCGAACTCGACACACTCCGCGAGCGACTCGATAGCGACATGGACATCTCAGCTATCGCTACTGACCTCGATGTGGCTGAATCGACAATCAGACGCTATCGCAACGTCATCGAAACACAGCAAGAACGCCGCGCGGTCGGCGACCGCTTCCGTGAGGCGTTCGACGAAATCTACCTCGATACCGACCTCGCTTCTCACACCGAGGATGTCACCCGCGACGGTCTCGATGAGGCTACCGAGGGAATGGAAAACGAGCTTTCGTTCTAACACCCACTTTTTTAGACGGGGGAATCGCGCTCGCTCGTTTTACTCGCTCGCGCTCAACCCCCATCCAAAAACCTGGACTAAAAACTGCCGCTCACTCGCGCCTACGGCGCTCGTTCACGGTACAACTACTACACTTTCCGCAACCACAAACCACACAGCACCGCAGAAGCCCTCACTCGCTTCGCTCGTTCGCCCTTCATCCGCCGAGGACCGCACCGCAACCGCCGCCTACCTACCGCCGAGCCGCA
>DASSKS010000551.1:0-6109 GCA_035690245.1 Halococcus sp.
AATCCGACCGAGCCACGGGATGCGGAATTCGGCGGTGCCGATTATCCACTTCGGCTTGACCGGACTGCTGATGGGTCCTAACCCAGTGTCAACTTGGTCGTAGACGACGTTGTTGTCGCCTTTGGTGATGAACCCGGCGTGTTCTGCCGGACAGTTCGCCAACTCCTTGCAGTTGTCGGCGCTCCCCACATAGGCCTGATTGGCCTCGTCGTACCAGTTTTCGCCCCCGTTCACCCAAAAGCGCGCGCGGTGGATTATCGGCGTCGTGTGCTCTCTGCCATACCGACGATAGACGATGACGTCGCCGTACTTATTGAATTCTTTATAGCCGACGGCCGCTCCGGCGTGGAAGGGGACGACCCCCGTTCCTCCATGTGCCGCCGCGCCGGCAAAGCGGTGTTCTTCCATGATGAACACGAGGTCGCCAATTTGGAGATTCGGCGACATACTCCCGCTCTCGACGGCGACCATCGGCGGCCAAATCCCGCTGACGGCGAACAGGAGAAGCCCGATGACCGCAACGATAGCGAGGCTCGATGCTACCTCCCGAACGAACGCCACCCATTCTTCGTCAGTATCCATGAACCATCGCACGCGCGCGAGCGGTCCGCGTCCCTCACTCGTTTGGTCTCCATCAGTTCCGTGTCCGCTCTCGGCGTCGTCCCCGGAATCGGTCTCCCCATCCCACTGTCCGGGCCACGATTCGGCACCTCCATCGCCGGAATCCATTGTGCCTCCTATCCTGTGCGGTCGTTTCAACCTTGTCTTCCGTTCGCTCGGTTTCAGACTCGCTCCGCTACGTTTTTGCCCCATCCCACAGAACACCACTCCGTGCCGCGTTCGATGCCGGTCAGAATCGTCAACGAACTCGCAAGCCGTGGCTACAACGCAGACCGCGAGGCCGTGACCCTTCTCACCCGCGCGAGCGACCCAGAACACGCCATCGAGCGCGTCATCGAAGCAGCCCCAAAGGACACCCTCACGCTCTCTGCCGAACACGTCCGAGAAACCATCGATTCCGCCACCAGTGCCGAAAATTCCGATGAAAGCTCCACGCCACCGACTCACAACCCCCCTGTTTCGACTGGAACTCACCCCGACGACAGCGACCGATCTCCAGTCGAAACGAAGGGGTCATCGGGTGACACAGGTGAAACGACCGCAGAGCGCTCTGGCGATCCAGAACTGCGCTCGCTCGCCATCGCGGGCGACATCACCGGGCGCTCAACAGGGACGGGCGAGTACGCCGATTTCGTGGCGACCTTCCGCGACCGCTACGAACGCCTCTCGAAACTCTTGCGCTCGCGGGTCAACCATCGGCCAACTGACGCTGTTCACGCGATGGCCGGCGGCAGCGACGCCGCCATCGTCGGGATGATTTCCGATATTCGTTCGACCGCAAACGGCCACTGGCTGGTCGAACTCGAAGACACGACTGGGACGTTCCCGTGTCTCGTCATGAAAGACCGCGAACTCGCAAGCGTCGTGGATGAACTCCTCCTTGATGAGGTAATCGCCGTCGAAGGCACGCTCGCGGGCGACGGCGGCATTTTGTTCGTTGACGACCTCCACTTCCCGGACGTACCTCGAACCTATCGCCCCTCGACCGCCGACCGCCACGTCCGCGCCGCGCTCATCTCGGATATTCACGTCGGAAGCGAGGAGTTCGCGCGCGAGGCGTGGTCTGCCTTTGCCGACTGGCTTCACACCGAGGAGGCGACCGCCATCGAGTATCTCCTGATTGCCGGTGATATGGTCGAAGGCGTGGGTGTCTATCCGAATCAGGACAAGGAGTTGGATATCGTTGATATTTACGAACAGTACGAGACGTTCGCGGAGTACCTGAAGGAGGTTCCCGGCGACATGGAAATCCTGATGATTCCGGGAAACCACGACGCCGTTCGGCTGGCCGAACCCCAACCCGGATTCGACGACGAACTCAGAGACATCATGAGCGCACACGATGCCCAAATCACGGGTAATCCTTCAACTGTGACAGTCGAAGGCGTCTCAATTTTGATGTACCACGGGGTGAGTCTCGATGAAGTCATCGCCGAACTCCCGGAAGAAAAAGCGAGCTACGACGAACCCCACAAGCCGATGTACCAGCTCCTCAAAAAACGCCACGTCGCGCCCCAGTATGGCGGTCACATCCGCATCGCCCCCGAAGAACGCGACTATCTCGTGATGGAAGATGTTCCAGATATTTTTCATACTGGTCACGTCCACAAACTCGGGTATGGCAAATACCACAACGTGCTCGCGCTCAATTCAGGATGTTGGCAAGAACAGACGAGTTTCCAGCGGAGTGTAAATATCGACCCTGACGTTGGCTATGCGCCGATTGTGGATTTGGATACGCTCGATATGACGATTCAGAAATTTCGGTAGTCGTTCACGCTATGGTTCGAGCCGGAATTTCACCGTCTGCGCACCATCGAACTGCGGACCGGAACCGATTTCCTCGAAGCCTGCCCTCTCGGCGGCGCGTTTGAGGTCGTCCCGTGAGTCTTCGACCAGCAACTCGGCGGGCATTTCTTCGTTCTGGGCAAAGCGTACGGGTTCGTCGAGTAAGCGTTCTGTTGCCTCCTCGGTCCCGTCGAACTGGGTGACGTGGACCCCGTCGCGGCGGGCATCGAAACTCACGAAGCCGATGACTTCGTCGTTTTCCGCAGCAACCCGGACGGCCCTGTCGTGAATCAGGTTGCCCATCGTCTCCGCTGGCGCATCGGCCAGTTCGGCCAACCGCTCGGCGTCGGCCTCGACGGCGTCGCGCACCTCCATGCGCCACAGTCGGGATAGAGTCAGTTAAATCCTCACCCGCTCGGTGGCCCACTTCGGCGAGAATCGACCGACCCAACCCCACAATTGCACGGATGAAAGCAGTTATCCCCAGTCAGACCGACCGAAAACCATGTGGCAGATTCGCACGGAACTGTGTGCTTGGAGGGAGCGATGCGCGTCGTAGCGAAGTTCGGGGGAACGAGTTTGGGAAGCGGCGACCGGGTAAATCGTGCGGCGGACTCCATCGCAGCAGCCGTCGAAGCCGGCCACGAAATCGCCGTCGTCGTCAGCGCGATGGGTTCGACGACTGATTTTCTCCTCCGGGAGATTCAGTTCGACGCCGAGGAAGGCGACAGGGCAGAAATCGTCAGCATGGGCGAGCGCACCTCGGCCCGGATGGTCAAAGCCGCCCTCTCTGCGCGTGGCGTCGATGCCGAATTCTTCGAACCCGGCACCGAGAACTGGCCCGTCGTCACCGATTCGCGCGGCGAGGTCGATATCGAGGAGACCACCCGCCGCGCCCACGCGCTCGCAGACCGGCTGAGCGGCGTTGTCCCCGTGATCACCGGCTTTCTCGCGGAAGACCATGCGGGAACCGTCACCACGCTCGGTCGCGGCGGAAGCGACACTACTGCTGTGATGCTTGGAAACTACATGGACGCCGATGAGGTGGTCATCGTCACCGATGTCGAGGGTGTGATGACCGGCGACCCGCGCGTCGTGGAGGGTGCGCGAAACGTCGGCAAAATCAGCGTGGACGAACTCCGCAATCTCTCCTTTCGCGGGGCGGAAGTCATCGCTCCGAGCGCGCTCAACTACAAGGATTCAGAACTGGCTGTTCGGGTCGTCCACTACCAACACGGCGACCTCCTGCAGGGTGGAACGAACATTGAGGGCACCTTCGAGACGCTCATCGACTTAGAAGAGACTCCCTTGGCGTGTCTCACGGTCGCGGGCCGGGCAATCAGAAATCGTCCGGGAATTCTCGCAACACTCTCGGGTGCGCTCGCAGACGCCGATATCAACATCGATGCAGTAGCCAGCGGTCTCGATTCGGTGACGTTCTACGTCTATGCCACGGAAGCCTCGGAAGCCGAAACCGTCCTCCACGAGGGCGTCATCGGCGAGGAAGCCCTTTCGAGTGTGACCGTCGACGAGGAGGTTGCCGCGCTACGGGTCACTGGCGGCGAACTCCCGACCCAATCTGGCGTCGTGCAGGGGATGGTCGAAACCCTCGCAGAAGAACACATCGCCGTCCACGATGTCATCACGAGCGCGACCTCGGTGGCGGTGTTCGTGGACTGGAACGACCGCGAGACGGCGCTATCGGTGATTCAGGAGACGTTTTAACGGCCTTTCTGTAATCGACTCCCGATTTTCTCGGGCAGTCCCGCCTCACCCACTGCGCGCTCGACGGCCGCGATGTCGTACTCGACGCGGTGTTCCTCGACGGTCATCGAATCGAGGTCCACTATTGCATACGCTGCCCGCGGGTCGCCGTCGCGCGGTTGGCCGATGCTTCCTGGATTCATCACGATTCCTTCCTCGTAGGTTTCGTGGTGTTGAACATGGGTATGGCCCATCACCAGCACGTCTTCATCGCTGAGGAGGTCGGGACTGAACAGGTCTGGATACGTATAGCGGTCGGGGTCGTCAGGATGGCCGTGGACGATTTTCATTCGTCCGTCGAATGCGGTGCGCTCGGTCGGCAGCGTTTCGAGCCACTCCATCTGGTCGTCTGTGAGTTCTTCGCGCGCGTATTCGACGCCCGCGCCAGCCATGCTGTTGAACGCAAAGGCCGTCCCGGATGCCACTGCGCGGTCGTGATTGCCCATCACGGTCGGGATTTCGCGCTCGCACACGGCATCGACGCACGCGCCGGGCCACGGGTTGTAGCCAACCACATCGCCCGCACACACCAGCGCATCCATTGATGGCATATCCTCGAAGACCGCATCGAGCGCGACTCGATTTCCGTGGATGTCCGAGATAACGCCGATTTGCATATCCCGATTTGGGTCTCCACGGACTTCAATTTCCGTTCTGAATAGCGGTCTCGAACCCCTCATCTACCCGTGCGACGCCGGCGGCACAGACCGGATGTTCGAAATCGAACTCGTAGGCAGCGCGCGCCGCTACTTCGGCACTTTCGGCGTCGAACTCCATCGGTTCTGGACTAGCCTTCTCGTAGGTCGCCACCAGTGTCGGCTCCGTGACTCGTTCGACAGTGAGTCCGTCACGGCGAACGATACCCACGTAGCTCTCTTCACCGACGATGCCCGCGACTCGTGGGGTGTCGTAGTCGTCTTTCTCGAAATCGAGCGCGAGTAAGGAAAGACAGAGCGCATCGCGCGCGGGATAGCCGAGTTCGAGTTTTTCTGCAATCGGGTCTGTGTGCGAGCCATTGCCGAGGACTGCCCCCTGCTCGGTGGGTCGCACGCAGTTGTACGAGACGTATGGATTGTCCGTTTCGTCCGCTTCGGAAGTTGGAACCACAGTCAGGGTTCCATCGCGTTCGATTATTTTTCGGTTGGGGAACGACCGCGAGGAAACTCGGTATGTGCCGACTTCCGAACTGATGATGACGAACCGTCCGATGTACATACCGACTCTGTGGGTTTCGCTTGCAAGTAGATGGCGGTCACTCTCCGCTTGCTGGGGGAGACCACCGACACGCTTATACTGACCGAATGGTTAGTCAAAAACGGAGCCTCTCTCTGCTCCGCTGTCAGGGGACCGTCCGTTGGGTGGCATCACCATCTCCGACCCACTGATCGATAACTCCCCTGTCGGCCCATTCTACGGTAGACGAAGCCGAGACATTTCGACAACTCATAGCGGCTGTCCTCAATCCCGCTGCGATGTCGTATCCGAACGCGCAACGCTTACGTAGATCGGTGAAATAGGTAGTAGTGCAGTCCCATGGTGTAGTGGCCAATCATGTGAGCTTCTGGGGCTCACGACCGCAGTTCGAATCTGCGTGGGACTATCCAACACGACAGCTAATTAATCAGTATACTCAATCGCTATCAATATAACCTTCATCTATCATTTTTCTAAATATTTCTTCGCCATAGTCAGTTAGTCCGTACAATCTACCTTTCTTCGCGCCGGGATTGAGACATTCAATGAGTTCCATTTCTTCGAGTTCCGTGAGGGTCTTGCTCACGTGGCTTTGATGTTTATTGATTTCATTGGCGATCTGAGTCGGCGTCTGAGGACGCTTGAGTAGTACCCGCATCACCAACTGTCGGTACTCACTCGCAACTATCTGGCCATATACCTCCCAGTCTTCCGGCACAGAATACAAATTTTAGACGCTATG
>DASSKS010000552.1:0-2476 GCA_035690245.1 Halococcus sp.
CATCATAACGGTCACTGCGCGCCGCATAGGTGAGCGGATTCTCGTTAGGTTATCGTACAAAAGTTTTAGTGTATCTCGTCTACCGAGTTGAACGGCAATGGATCAACAGAACCAGATTCGTCAACTCATCGCTCGGCGACAGTTCATGCAGGGTGCGGCAGCAGCCGGTTTCGGCACAATCACCGCGCATTCAGTAGTCGGGTCCGCAGCAGCAAAACGGGGGAAGACCAACGAAGGTGACAGCCACACACCAACTCTGTCCACCACGGATCGCCTCGAAGACCGTCGCTACGTCGTCGCCGGCACTCGCGCCTACCTAGTCGGTACGGAGGGTGGGAGATTCCCCGCAATGGGCTTTCACACACGAGGGGAGATGGGTGGGGTCTGGAGTCCGCCAATAAAACTTCTCGACGGCATTTGGTTTGGAATCGACGGAGAATGGCTCGAACCGGCCGAACGATTCACGAGTAGCTATGGTCACATCGAGATGGACCTGCCTGGTCGGGAGGGTCTCGAAGTAACCCGCACTGATTTCGTTCCTGATGAGACTCGGGCCGCGCTTTTCGGTCTCCATTTCACTGCGGATCACGACAAGCGCATCACCCTCACAGTGGATGCGCGCTCGGAACTCATGTATTCCTATCCGTGGGGCGCGACAACGCCCTCCCAATCGGAATACAACCTCGCCGACGAAGGGACGTTCGACGGTGACCGGCTCGTTTTCAGAGAGCGCGGCCAGCCACCGGTCGAAAACGCTCAGAAGCACGATTGGGCTGCTGTCGTCGGTGCGACGCACGAGCCAGTGAGTGGTGAAACCGGAGACGATTTCTGGGGACCACAAGCCCCTCCCGAAGTCGCTCCAGCAGAAGGTGACGCGCCGAAGCGTTACGACGATACGGCGTTCGGCAACGGGACTGGCGGCCAACTCCGCTACGAAATCGAACTCTCTGCGGGCGAGACGAACACTGTCTGGATCGCCGTCGCTGGTGCTGACTTCGATGGGTCGAATCCCGACGACGCGAGGACCGCTGCGCTCAACGAACTCGACACCGCACTCGACGACCCAGCCGGCGCATTCGCGGAAAAACTCGAAGACCGGCTCGAACGCTCGGAGCACTCACGCTTTTCCATACCGGGCAACCGACAGCTCGAACGAGCGCTCGACTGGAGCAAACAGAACCTCGCCGATTGCGTGCGTGCAAGCGAGGACCTCCAGATTCGGGATGTCGATGCTGGAACGAGCTATCCTGCACCGAAGGGGACGGTTCCCCGAGTGCGCTTTCTCGCCGCAGGCTATCCCGACTATCCGTGGATGTTCGCTACTGACGGCGAATACACGGCGTTTGCGAGCGTCGCTGTTGGGCAGTTCGAACCCATCAAGGACCACCTGCGAGCGTTGCGAGACGTAAGCGAAATAGCCAACGACGGCTCGGGGAAAGTCGTTCACGAAGTCGTATTCGACGGCTCGGTCTATTTCGGGACGAACGACGATCCGGGTAATACTGACGAGACGGTGAAATTCCCGAGTGCGGTGGCGCTCGTCTGGCGCTGGACGGGCGACGACGACTTCCGCGACGAACTCTACGACTATGCGAAACGCGGAATGAAGTACGTCTTCGACGAACTCGATGACGACGGCGACGGATGGCTAGAGGGTCTCGGCAACGTTGAGCGCGAGGGAATGGGGAAGGAGAAACTCGATGTAACGGTCTATGCGATCCGTGGACTCTACGATTTAGCGGATATGGCCCGGAGCAAGGACGATACGGAAACCGCTACGTGGGCTGAAGAGCGGGCACGAAGCCTCGAAGACCGCTTCGAGGAAACGTGGTGGATTCCGGAGATACCACAACACGCCGATTCAATCGACGTGCCTGACAATGGCGAAAACGATAATACGCGAATCTACCAGCGTCACTGGATCGGCGTGACGCCGATGGAAGCGGAACTCAGAAAGAACGGTACAGCGAACCCCGGACTCACCACGACCGAACACGGTATGTCTGCCCTCTCATTGCGAGAAACCGATTGCTACGGAGGAATCGGTGACGACGAGAGCGAACAGCGTCGCAACGAAGGACTCTATCACACCGGTGCGCCGGGCTGTGACCGCGGAGAGTTCTCCCATACCGATAACCGAACGGAGAAACAGATTTTCACCGTCAACACTGCGGTCATGGCGGTCGGCGAGGGCAACTACGGCCGGCTCTGTTCGGACGAACAGCGGCGGTTCATTGACGCCAACACGAAGCTCCAACTGCCCAATCCTGACGAACAACCCGGAGCGATGCCGGAGATCGCACCCTCTCCATTGTACGGGCGGTCGATTGATAAGTCTCTGCTCGGCCGAGCACAGGTACTCCAAGCATGGGGGAACTACGGCACGGTCTGGCCGGTCGTCCACCAGTGGCTCGGCGTTCGTCCCGATATGGGCCGCCGACAACTCGCGGTCGTTCCACAGGTCCCATCCGACGTT
>DASSKS010000553.1:0-2888 GCA_035690245.1 Halococcus sp.
GATAAGCCTCGTGTCGGCAGATGCTGGGTTCGAGGCTCCAAATCGACTTCAGTCGAGTTGTTTCAGCGCTTCATCGAGGAGGCGTTGGTCGTCGGCATCGCGCGCGAGCACCCGTTTGTTCCACACCCCCTCCTCGAAGGAGAGACCAACGACTGTCCGTTCGACCAATGCGACAGCTCGTTTCAACCCACTGTTCAAATAGACCCGTTCGGGTTCGAGTTCGATGAACTCATCGACGGTTTCGTGTGCCCTGAGTTGTGCGACATCCGAGTGCGCCAGCGGACGGCAGGGCAGCGAATCGAGCGGCCCCATGGTTCTGTGTGTTTGGACGCCCCCCACCAAAAAATTCCGGCTTGCAAGCACGGATTATTTTCAGTGCGACACGTCCGTTGGCTCGCAATCGCTCGCGTCCGCTGTCACACTACCGACCGGCAATATATAGTATGCACTTGCCAGCCGAAGCCGTAGCAGTCGTGGGAGACAACCTGCAGTATGGACGAAAACGGTCTCTATGAGTGCCCTGCGTGTGGGTATCGAGTGTACACTGCCGAGGATGGAGACCCGCCCGAGGAGTGTCCACAGTGCGGTGGACGCCTGAAAAACCGTACTGTTCGGAGAAAACGCTGGCTCACGGAGTGAGTACAGATGACCGACCTGTTTTCCAACCACTCCGTCCTCGATAGCTGGCACACGCTCAGTACCGTGACGTTTCGCTGCCCAGACTGTCACGAGCCACCCAACGCGATAGAGCGATGGATTCGAGTCGGTGGCGCAGCGAGCGAAGCCCTGTCCGAGTCGCAGACACAACGGCTGCTCGACGACGAACTCGATTCCAGTGAGGAGGAATCCATCACTGGAGAGAGAATGATAACGTTGCAGCCGTGTGAGCACTCGTTTCGCCACGATGACTTGGCTGCGGTCATGAACCATCTCCGTGTACTCGATGAGTTGATAACGCGCCACGACGCGGCCACGACCGATTTCGAGCGCCACGAGTGCCGCGAAGAGATTCGCAGAATCGGCGCGAAACTCGATGCTGCCCTCGAACGGTGTGAGACACGGGTTGACGAGATGAACTAACGCGCAGGCGAGTGCAGGCACCACGTTTAGCCAAACAGACGACTCAATTCAGTAAGAGAGCTTACGCGCTACGAACGGAGAACAAACTCATGGCCGACATACCAGACATCAACGCGGTCGAAACCGAAGGCGATTACATCCACGTGCAGTTCAGAGACCCGGACCAGTTCGAGGAGATTCGGACGCCCGATTGGGCCGCAAACGCCGCCCAGTCGGTCTCCGATGGCGCTGAAGTCCGCACCGGCAAGGTAGAAGGCGGAGACGACTGGGAGGTCGAAACCGTCCTGATACAGAAAACCGTCGGCGAAGACAAAGCGAGAGAGCAAGCGAGCGAAATCATAGAAAAAATCGAAACGTGAGTCTCAGGAGCGGCTTACGTACTCGGCAAGGGCCTCTCTCGCGGTACTCGTGAACACCTCACGACTCGCCAGTCAGGATTCTTCGGTTTTGCTCTCGGGGGGAGCGCCGAGGACGGTCGAAATCTGCGTGCGCCAGCCGTTGATTTTGTCCACGTCCTCGCGGAGGTTGCCAACAGAATCCCGTATCTCGCTGATGTCTGCGTTCACATCGCTGATTTCTGCATCGAGCGCACCGATGTCGTTTGCGTTCTCCTCGATACGACCATCGAGTTCCTGAATCGCGCTTTCGTTTTCGCTCGTCCGGTCGTCCAGACTATCGAGTTCGGCTTCTACGGTTTCGAGTTGGTCGGTCAGGTCCTCGATGAGTTGCCGGGCGGGACCGTGTTCATCGATGAACTCCTCTAAGGCGTCGGTGTAGGCTTCGAGGTCGCTGATGCGCGATTGGAGATGGGTCAGACGGACCTCGCTGCCGGCGTTGGTATCGTTCAGTTCTTCAGTGAGGAGTTCGCGGTCGGATTCGCTGAGGTTGCCATCACGGAGTTCTGCTGCGAGTGCCGCCCCGACGCCGCCGTCGGGCAGCGTCATTTCCCCACTGCGCTCGTCGGTCCGGCCTGCATCGTTCGTTCCCTCATCGTCCGTTTCGGATGCTTCGGTCGGTTGGTCCGTTTCGTCCGTTTCAGTCCCCGAAATATCGACCTCCTCGACCGTCTCGTCTTCGTCGTCGAGACCAGAGACGGTTCCCTCCCCGGAGATAACGTCGCGGGCGGCTTGACTGCTGTCACTGCCGGGCGTCGTCGCCTCCTCCGATTCTTCGGCTTCGTCGGTTTCCTCAGTCTCGTCAGGTTCTTCTGCTTCTTCGGTTTCGGTATCGTCGCCGAGTCCCCGCACGTCGAGGGACGGTTCGGTCATGAACTGCTCTGGGTCGTGGTCGCTGGTGCGGATGCCATAGACAGTGAGATACTCCTCGCCGGGGTCGAGGCGGCGCTCGAAGACCGGGTTGCCGTCCTCGACCGACCAGTGGTCACTGCCGTAGTCGGGATGAAAACCGAGGTCTTCTGCCGGTATCCCCTCGGGAACGGTATCGACCACCCGAACCATCGCTTCGTCCTTGCGCTCGGAACTGATATCAAAGGCGACCGCCGGGACGGGGAACTCGTCTGTTTCGTAGGATTTTCTAACGGTGATTTCCCCCTCCGTGACGGTCGGTTCTGCCGTTGTGTCTGCGTCGCTCATGTCCTTTAATCGAACACGCGCCTCTTAAGCTTTCAGTGGTGTATGGCCGGTCGCTGTTCAGAGTTCGATTCGGTCGCCGATTTCTGTGATTTCGAGTGTAGTGGGGGAGTCGTAGCTTCGCGCGTGGGGGTACAGTGCGGTCGGGTCGGCAGTCAGGCCCTTCCACATATCCCAGTGCGTCGGAAGCAATCGGTCGAGTTGGAGCTGTCCTGCGGC
>DASSKS010000554.1:0-7662 GCA_035690245.1 Halococcus sp.
CCGCAAAAGGTACGGGATTGAGTGCCCATGTCCTCGCCGGTCCCGAAGGTCCGAAGCCGCTGCTCGCACAAGCAGAAGGCGAACAGGTCGAGCGGTATCTCGAACCCGTCGTGTGTGGAGAGCAATCGACGGCGTTCGCTCAGACCGAACCCGGTGCAGGCTCGGATTCGCCGAACATGAAAACCCACGCGGAAAAAGAGGATGGGGAGTGGATTTTGAATGGCGAAAAGCAATGGATTACGAACGCGCCGTATGCCGATTTCGTGCAGGTCTTCGCGCGCACCACACCACAGGAAGACGCCGGGAGGTATGGAGGGATTACGTGTTTTCTGGTCGAGCGCGACGAGTACGAAGTAAGTCGAATGAACAACGCCGTCGGCTCCGTGGGAATGCAGGCCGAACTCCGTTTCGAGGACGTTCGACTGCCCGAAAGTCGGGTGCTCGGCGAGGTCGATAGCGCCTTTTACACCGCGATGGAATTCCTTTCACTTGGGCGACTCGAACTCGGCGCGGAGGCAGTTGGCGGTAGTGAGTGCCTGCTCGAACGCGGAACCGAGTACGCGAAAGAACGTGAGGCGTTCGGTCGCTCTATTGGGAAATTTCAGGGAATTTCGTCGAAACTCGCGCGCGGACGCGCACGGACCACTGCTGCCGACGCCGCCGGGCTGCGCTGTGCGTGGAAGATGGATAAGGACGAAGAAGTCATCGAGGATGCGTCTGCGTTCAAGTGGTTCGCCACCGATACCTACTGGCAAATAGCAGACGACGTGGTGCAGGTCCACGGTGGCAACGGACTCGCAGAGGAAAACCCGTTCATGGACCATCTTCACTATGCGCGCCTCCTCCGTATCGTCGAAGGAACTGATGAAATCCAACTCAACACGATAGCAGGGCAGATGGGTATGCGCTAGCGTTGCGAAACAGAACAGGAAATGGCGGTTGCGGTGGAGTTAAATCCACGCCGGACGGCGAACGAACATGGCTGTCGAAGATATCGAGCGGGTGGCGGTGCTCGGCGCGGGTAACATGGGTCATGGCATCACCGAAGTCGTCGCACTAGCCGGCTATGACGTGACGATGCGCGATATCGAAGACGAATTCGTCGAGTCGGGCTACGAGAACATCGAGTGGAGTCTCAGCAAACTCGAAGAAAAGGGACAGATAGCGGACTCTGCCGACGACGTGCTCTCACGCATCGACACCACCACGGACCTCGAAGCGGCGGTCGGTGACGCGGACTTCGTCATTGAGGTCGCCCCCGAGCGGATGGAACTCAAAAAGGAAATCTATGGAGAACTCGATTCTCTTGCACCGGAAAATGCGATTCTCGCCTCGAACACCTCCTCACTGTCGATAACCGAAATCGCAAGCGCGACGGGTAGAGAAGAACAGGTCGTCGGTACCCACTACTTCAATCCACCAGTAAAAATGGACCTCGTGGAGGTCATCTACGGCGAGCGCACGTCCGACGAGACCGCAGAAACCGCCCACGACTTCGTGGAATCGCTCGATAAGACGCCGATTTATGTCAAAAAGGACGTCCAGGGCTTTGTGGTCAACAGTGTTCTCGGACCGTTCATGGTCGAACCCGCGTGGATGGTTTCAAATAACGAGGCCACCATCAGAGAGGCCGACGCCGCGATGGTCCATCAACGTGGCTACCCGATGGGACCGTTCGAACTTGCAGACCTCACTGGAATCGACATCGGCTATTCAGTACGGGAGGAAGCCGGTATCGAGAACCCGCCGCTCATCGAGGAGAAGGTCGAAGCCGACGAGTTGGGCAGAAAAACAGGGAAGGGCTACTACGACTACGAGGGCGGCGACGGTCCCGACTACGAACCCGGCGACGGCGAGGGATTCGACACCCTTCGTGTGGAGGCGCGGATGGTGAACGAGGCCGCAAAACTCATCGGCAACGACGTAGCGACCGCAGAGGCCATCGACACCGGAATGCGCCTCGGTGCTGGATTCTCGGAAGGTCCATGCCGACGCGCGGATAGAGATGGACTCGGCGCTATCCTCGACAAACTCAGAGAGGTGTACGAGGAAACCGGCGAGGAGCGCTTCGAACCCGCAGACTACCTCGTCGAACTGGTCGAGAATGGAAACACCGGCGAGGAGGCTGGCGCGGGCTTTTACGACTACGGCGACAGCGGCGAGCGCACCTATCACGACCTCAACTACGAACTCTCCGGGAGTGTTTTAGCTATCGAACTCGACAGACCCGAACGGCTGAACGCGCTCTCTGAAGGTCTCTTAGAGGAAATCGACTATCTCCTTTCGAACGCGGACCCCGACGAAGTCCGGTGTGTCACCATCGAGGGCGCGGGCGACCGCGCGTTTTCTGCGGGCGCGGACATCAGTGGCTTTGCGAACACCACCTCCGCAGACGTACTGCGCGCGACACCGACTTACCAAACGGTGGCCGAGTTCCCCTGTCCAGTTATCGCCAAAATCGACGGCTACTGCCTCGGTGGCGGCCACGAACTCGCCTTGGCGTGTGATATGCGAATCGCTAGTGAAGGCTCGACGTTCGGCCAGCCAGAAATCAATCTCGGGCTGATTCCCGGTGGCGGAGCCACCCAGCGCCTGACCCGGCTCGTGGGCGAGGCGCGCGCGAAGGAACTCGTCTTTCGGGGCAATCGCATCGACGCCGAAACCGCAGCGGACTGGGGAATGTTGAATCGTGCCGTTCCCAGTGATGAACTCGACGACGAAGTAGCGGAGGTCGTCGAGGATATTACGACTGGACCGCCGCTCGGTCTCGAAGTCGCAAAGAACGTGATGAACGAGGGCGCGGATGCAGACCTCGATACCGCGCTCGCGCTCGAACGCCAGGGATTCTCGATTTTGATGGGCACCGAAGACGTAGCTGAAGGAACCGCCGCCTTCAGCGAGGACCGCGAACCCGAATTCGAGGGCAAATGAGCCTTTCAACGACTGAACGCAATCGACTCGAAGAAATCGTGGACCAGCACGGCTTTTTCGCGTGGCTTGGTCTCGAAATCGAGGACATCGAGCATGGACGGGTGGTGCTGTCTGTTCCCTACGACGAGAAGTTCACCAACCTCGTGCCGGGCGGTGAGGCGAACGTTCATGGGGGTGTTGCGGCCACGCTCATCGATTCGGCAAGCGGGTTTGCGCTGCGCTCGACGTTCGACAATCCCAAAGAAGCAACCTTGACAACCACAGACCTCAATGTCTCGTATCTCCGTCCCGCGACCGACGATTTGACTGTCGAAGCCGAGGTCGTCCGCGCGGGCGGGTCGATGGGCGTCACCGACGCGACTGTATCGAGTATTGCGCCCGACGGCGAGGAAAAACCCGTTGCCGTGGGTCGAACCAGCTATCGACTGTTCAGGGGGGCGAAATGAGCTACTTCGAATCGGTTGAAGTCGGCGAGTCGTCCCAAACTGCGGGGCGAACAGTCACAGCGGCTGATGTAGTGAACTTCGCAGGCGTGAGCGGCGATTTCAACCACCACCACACCGACGAAGAACGAATGAGTGATACCGAATACGGCGGGCGCATCGTTCATGGGGCGTTCGTCTTTTCAGCGATGACGGGCCTGCTCTGGCAGGCACGCACGACCGAAGAACGCGAGGCCGTCATCGCCTTCTACGGCGTCGATTCGCTGAGATTCACCGCGCCGACCTACGTCGGCGACACCATCCACGTCGAAATCGAGGTGCTTGAGAAAACACCACGAGAGCATCCGCGCGCGAACGGGACAGTTCGGTATGGTGTCGAAGTCGTCACGCAAAACGACGAGACGGTTCTTGCCTGTGAACTGCTCTCGCTGATGCGGTAGGTAAATCACCACAAGGTGCTTTTTAGCAGTAGGTTCTTGGCAGAGCGTGTCATACATACGCACATGAAACGGTTCTTGGTTCCCTTCGACGGTTCGGAGCAGGCACGCAGGGCGCTTGAGTACGCGCTCACGGAGCACGCAGACGAAGAACTCACCGCGCTGTACGTGCTCAACCCCGCCGAGTGGGGCTATGGCTCGCCCAACAGCGGTTTCGGCAAACGATGGTACGAGGAGGCAAAAGACGAGAGCGAAAAAACCCGCTCAGACGCAACAGCACTGGCCACAGAGCACGGCGTCGAGATAGCGACAGCCGAAGAAGTCGGTGTGCCGAGCGACGTGATAACCGAGTACGCAGGTGAACACGACATCGACCACATCATCATCGGGAGCCACGGTCGCTCTGGCACCAAACGCCTCGTTTTGGGGAGCGTTGCCGAGGCAGTCGCGCGCAACGTCTCGATTCCAGTCACAATAATCGGGTAATCGTCCTCACCCGTCGTTGAGGCTCTCTAGGAGTTCCGGGTCGGTACCGAACTTGAGGACGTTCATCACCGCGGAGTTGCGGATGTTCGAAACGACGCTGCCGTGTTCTTTGTAGAACTCGTGAATCCACCGCGATTCGGCCTCACGGGTCGGAAACATCATCACGGTCTTCCACTGGTACTCCCCATCGGAGAGGAAATAAAACAGCGTATTCGGCGAGTCGCGGACGTACTCCATCGCCGCGCGCCACTCCGTAGCGAAGTGTTCTGCGTCGAACTTGAATTCGAACAGTCCGAAGATGAAGAACTCGTCGTTGGGGATGATCGCCTCGCGGAAGACGCCTTCTTCTCGCATCCGGCGAATCGACTCGCTGACGGTGACGTGTGAGACCTCGATACCGTACTTCTCGGCGAGGATGTCCGTGAGTTGGCGCGAGGACACCTGTGGGTCGCGTGCGAGTTCGCGCAAAATCACCACGTCGCGTTCTGAGAACTCCCATTCGGGTGTGTCGCCGGTCATCCGCTGCTTTCGAGAAACGCATCGAGTTCCTCGATATACTGTTGTGGGCGGTCTTCCATCACCCAGTGGTAGGCTTCGTCGAGCGCAACTACGTCGCCGTCGAGTTCCTCTGCGAGGCGCTCGCCGTACTCGATTGGTTGAAAGGAATCGTCCGCACCCCACAGACAGAGCAGGTCGGCGGTTATGTTTCCATACTCGATTTCGGTGGTGTGATTCGTGTTCGCCGACACCGCACACCGCGAGAGCGAAGTCCGGCCTTCCTCAGAGAGCCACGGCGCGGTCATCCCCTCCACGAACTCCGGGTCGGGGTTGTCGTAGGTTCCCTGCGAAAACGACGAACTCACGTAGTCTTCTAACTCGTTGAGGTCGGTTTCCGTGGTGTCGGGCAAGCCCAAATCGGAGATGAACTCGACCGGCCACGAGTCATAACAGACCGCGTTCGAACAGACGAGTTTTTCGACCGCATCGGGATGGTGGGCGGCATACCGCAGCGCAACCCCGCCGCCGATATCGTGGCTCACAATCGAAACCCGTTCGATATCGAGTTGCGAGAGCAGGTCCGCGAACATCTCCTCTTGCGCTCGAATCGACCTATCGAACCCGTCTTCCATCGCGGAGTTCCCATAACCCACCAAGTCAGGCGTGATGACTCGTCGGGATTCAGCGATTTCCGGGACGATTTCGCGCCAGAGGAACGACCACGTCGGAATTCCATGCAGGAAAACCACCGGCGGTTCGTCTCCCTCTCCTTCGTCTCGATACGCCACCGATAGCTCGTGCCCATCGACTGTCACGGTCGTTTCCTTTTGACTATCGGCCCACGCTTCGTGATTCATAGCAGTTGGTCGGCGATGATGTTCTTCTGAATTTCGCTCGTTCCCTCGTAAATCTTCGTGATACGGGCATCGCGGTAGTACCGTTCTGCGGGGTGGTCGGTGACGTAGCCCGCGCCGCCGAACACCTGCAATGCTTCGTCGGCTACCTCGACGGCGTGCTCGCTCGCAAAGAGTTTCGCCATGCTGGCGAAGCGAACCGCGTCATCTCCGTCATTTTCGACTGCTGCGGCGGCACGGTAGGTGAGCGACCGCGCGGCGTCGATGTTCGTCGCCATCTCGGCGAGTTTGTGCTGGATGGCCTGAAACTCACTGATTGGCTGGTCGAACTGCTCGCGCTCGCGTGCGTACTCGCGGGCGGCGTCGAACGCACCCTGTGCGGCCCCTACCGCTTGGGCGGCAACACTGGTTCGCCCGGAGGCGAAGAAATTCATCAACTGGTAGAATCCCTCGTTCACTTCACCGATGACGTTTTCTTCGGGAACTCGAACGTCCTCGATACGCAACTCAGCGAGGTCGGAGGCCCGAATCCCGAGTTTGTTGTCGATTTTTTCAGGCGTGAATCCCCCCGTATCAGTTGGAACGAGAAACGCCGTGATTCCCCGGTGGCCCGCGTCAGGGTCTGTTTTCGCCATCACGACGGCGACATCCGCAACCGTTCCATTGGTAATCCACATCTTGTTGCCGTTGATGACCCACTCGTCTCCCTCCTGCTCTGCGCGCGTCTCGATGCCCGCTACATTCGAACCGTGGGCGGGTTCGGAGATAGCGCTCGCGGAGGCGGATTCACCGGCTGCAATCGGTGGCAGCCACTCCTCTTTCATCCATTCGTCGCCGTATTTGATTAGCATATCGCTGCCAAAGCCCGCAGAGCCGACCGCGCTCCCGATGCCGGGGTCTGCGCGCCAGAGTTCTTCGGTTACAAGGGTCGTCGAAAGCTTGTCCATCCCCGCTCCGCCGTATTCTTCGGGAATGTTCGGCGCAACGAAATCGTACTTGGCGGCCTCTCGTCTGAGTTCCTCTGGATACTCGCCCGATTGGTCGTGCTCGCGCGCAACGGGTTTGATTTCGTCTTCTGCGAACTCGCGGATGGCCTTGCGAATGGCCTCGTGTTCGCTCGATAGCTGGAACGCCATAGTGGGTCGTGGATTTCCAGCGAAAAGTATCTTCCTGCCGATGGTGAACGACGGTAATTCGTTTTTGGTTTGTCGGGCCGATACCGGAGAGAACGGCCCTGTGCAGAACGCCTATTCCTGTGGCACCCGATAGCAACTCGCTATGCAAGCGGCAGTCCTCGAAGAACACGGCGAACCGCTCGACGTTCGAGATGTAGACGCACCCGACCCGGACCCAAGCGGCGCGGTGGTCGAGATGGAAGCCTGTGGCATCTGTCGGAGCGACTGGCATGGCTGGCAGGGCGACTGGGACTGGCTCGGCATCCAACCACAGGAAGGCCAGATTCTCGGCCACGAACCCGCGGGCACCGTGGTGGCGGTCGGCGAGGAGGTCGAGAACGTGAGCGAGGGCGACTCCGTTACCGTGCCGTTCAACATCGGTGACGGAACCTGCCAGCAGTGTCGCACCGGCCACGGGAACACCTGCGAGAACGTTCGTCCCCTTGGATTCACCGAATCGGTGCCCGGCGCATTTGCGGAAGAACTCCACGTTCCCGTCGCAGACCACAACGCTGTTCACCTCCCAGATGGCGTCGAGGCGGTCGATATGGCTGGTCTCGGCTGCCGGTTCATGACTTCCTTTCACGCGCTTGCCCATCAAGCGGATATTTCGGGCGGTGACTGGGTAGCGATACACGGCTGTGGCGGCGTCGGCCTCTCGGCAGTGCATATCGCCAGCGCGCTCGGCGGCAACGTCATCGCGGTCGATTTGCAGGACGAAAAACTCGACAAAGCCGACGAACTCGGCGCGAGCGAAACCATCAACGCGAGCGATGTCGAGGACGCGCCGAGCGAGGTGAAAGCCATCACGGATGGCGGCGCGGCGGTCTCGGTGGAC
>DASSKS010000555.1:0-2618 GCA_035690245.1 Halococcus sp.
GAAAACGCCAGTCGCCGACGACGACTACACCATCGAATTCGGCGAGGCGGACGTAAAACGCGAGGGCAGCGATGTAACCGTGGTGACGCTTGGGCTTCACGTCCACCGGGCGCTCGAAGCAGCCGAGGACCTCGCCGAGGAAGTCGATACTGAAGTGATTGACCTCAGAACGCTGGTTCCGCTCGATACCGAGACGGTGCTCGAATCGGTCCAAAAAACTGGCCGGCTTGTCGTCGTGGACGAAGACTACCACTCGTTCGGTGTTTCAGGCGAGATTATCGCTCGGGCCGCAGAGGGTGGTCTCGCTGACCTTTCGGCTGTGCGTCGGGTGACGATGCCCGATGTACCGATTCCGTATGCGCGGCCACTCGAAGAAGCGGTCAATCCGGGCACCGAGGACATCGCAGACACCATTCGGGAAATCAGCCAATGAACTGGATGAATGAGTGACGCAACCGTTGCGGTGGATTCGGTGGCGGTCTGGCCCGCCGATTCTGCGGATGTCGAGGAGGCAATCGTCTCGAACTGGTTCGTTCGTGAAGGGACAGCAGTCACTGAAGATGAACCTATCGCGGAGATTCAAATCGAGAAGGTGAGTATCGACGTTCTGGCTCCCGCGACCGGTGAGATAGCGGAGCGACTGGTCGAAGAACAGGACGAATTTCGGCGTGGAGACGTGCTCGCGCGGATTCTTCCTGCATGAACGACCGTCCGCCGTCGATTCGTCTCAGAGATAATCACGGCTGGTTTAGTGTCCGTACCGGTTGCTGACAGGATGGTCGATATCGCGGTCTTTGAGTACCGGGCGAGTATCGGTTTGGACGCCACCAGAAATGCGCACCCTTACCACAGTGTATTTACGTGGGTAGGCAAATCACGGGGTATGACTGACGACGGCCGAGATACTACTCGGAGAACGTACTTGAAAATCGCCGGAAGCGCCGCCGTTGCTGGCAGTCTCGCTGGCTGTGCCGGCGGTAATAGCCAGATTTCTAAGAATTCGGGCGAACGTAATGCAGGCGGTGAAACCGCAGGCGGCAAATCCACTACATCCTCGAAAAGCGGCGGCGGCGCGGCGAAAAACAGCGGGTTTCCGGTGACGGTCACGCTCAGTGCGCCGCCATCAACGCTCGACCCACAGGACCACCGCTCGATTCCCACCGAAAACGTGGTCCGCCAGGCCTACGAGGGGTTGATTGCGCGCGACCCGAAGGGCAACGTCATCAATATGCTGGCGAAGAAGTACGAACGCATCGAACCGGGCCGAATGCGCTTTCACCTCCGCAACGGCGTCACCTTTCACAGTGGGAATAAACTCACGCCCGAAGACGCCGCCTTCAGCGTCAACCGCATCGTAAAACCGAAGGTATCCATCAACAGTCCGCAAGCGAGCCAACTCGCGGGCGTCACCGGGGCCGAAGTCGTGGATGGAAAGCACGCGATTGACGTGCTCTCCGATGGGGCAAATCCACTGGTCATCGCCCAGTTCGCCACCTATGGCGACGTTATGGAGAAGGCGTGGGTGAAAAAGCACGATTCGTCGTATATCGCCACACACATGAACGGAACCGGTCCGTTCAAGATGACGAACTACCAACAGAACGTGCGGGTGGTGTTCGAGCGAAACGAGAACTACTGGGACAAGCCTGCGGCGGTCTCGAAGCTCACGATGAACGCCGCGAAGTCCTCATCCGCCCGCGTCAACAGCCTCATCGAACGCGAAACTGACTTGACTGTCAATGTTCCGCCGGATGACATCCCACGGGTGAAGAAATCAGGGACCGCCCGCGTCGGCACCGCACCGAGTACGCGCGTCCTCTACAACGCGATGCGTTACGATGCCGAACCGTTTTCGAGTCCGAAGTTCCGACAGGCGATGAACTACGCCATCGATTTAGAGAGCATCGTGAAGAACATTCTTCTGGAGTTCGGCGATGCGACGAGTCAACCCACATTGCAGGGGTTTTTCGGGTTCAACGAGCAGGTAGACCCCTATCCACATGACCCGAAGAAGGCCGCCCAACTCGTCGAAGAGAGCGGCCAGTCGGGAGCGTCCATCACGCTCCATACGCCTGTCGGGCGGTATCTAAAAGACGTACAGATAGCTCAGGCGGTCGTCGGGATGATAGACGAGTTGCCGAACGTCTCAGCGCAGGTGCGCCAGCGCGAGTTCAACGCGCTCGCCTCCGAACTCACCGATGGGAAACTCGATACAGGTCCGAAGTTCTACCTCATCGGGTGGGGCAACGCGACGTTCGATGCCGCAAAAACCATCCTCCCGACGCTCACCTGTGATGGGACGCTCACGAGTTACTGTAACAAAGAAGTCGATTCGCTCGTCCGCGGGTCACTCGACGTAACGAACGACAAAAAGCGCAAATCCATGTTGGAGAAGGCAAACCAAATTCTCCACGACGAGGCTCCGTGGATATTCCTGAACCGCCAGTTCGGCATCTACGGTATCGGCGGGCGCATCGCGTGGGAACCCCGGCGCGACGAACGCATCGACGCCTACGGCATCAAACCAAAATAACACAGAATGAGCTTCGGGAGATTTCTGACCAAGCGCGTGCTTCAGGGCGTACTCGTGGTCTGGGGCGTCATTACGGTGGTGTTTG
>DASSKS010000556.1:0-4465 GCA_035690245.1 Halococcus sp.
TCGGCGCACCGGGTGGCGGCTACGAAACGGTCGAAAAGACACTCTCTGACGAGACCGAATGGCCGTACCCGACAAATCTCGTGCTATCGACGGTGCCCAGTGGATATGCATACTACCTGGGGACTTCGATGGCAGCACCGCAGGTCACGGGGCTTGTGGGCCTCCTCAAAGAAGTCGCACCTACCGCGACACCGGTACAAGTCAAGCAAACGATCAAACAGAGCGCCGATCTCGTTCCCGGAAAAAGCGATCCGGAACTCGGAGCAGGGAGAATAAACGCGAAACGAACCGTGGAATCCGGTATCCGAGGACATCGGAAGGGTCAGCGGCGAACAGTCGTATAACACTGTATTCGCGGTCGTCAAGCGGTCACTCTCATCATAGCAATACATTTTCCTCTCCCCTGCACTCGCTGAATATGAACGTTTCCTCCGAGCAGTACGATGCGATCGTCGTCGGTGTCGGCGGCATGGGTAGCGCAACCGTCTATCGACTCGCCGAACGTGGTCTCGACGTTCTCGGTATCGAACGCTTCGATATCCCTCACGCACGCGGGTCAAGCCACGGGAGTACCCGCATCGTCCGGCTCACACAGCCCGAAGATCCCTCTTATGTGCCGCTCGCACGAGCAACCTACGACAACTGGCGCGATCTCGAAGCAGCAACCGGCCGCGACCTCCTCACCACGACCGGCTCGATTCATGCCAGTCCAGCCGACGCAGACCTGTTTACCGACGCCCGCCGCTCAGTTGAGACACATGACATTGACCACGAGGTACTCACGGGGACGGAGGTGAACGAGTGCTTTCCAGGATACGGCCTTCCACCGGACTACCGGGCGGTCTACCAGCCCGACGGCGGCTTCGTCGATTGCGAACAGGCCGTGATCGCTCACGTTGAGGCAGCACACGCCGAGGGTGCGATCATCCGAGCGCGCGAGCGCGTTCTCGACTGGCACGAAACTGGTGACGGCGTCCGACTGAAAACCGACAAAGGCCGCTACGAGGCCGACGACGTGGTAATTACTGCGGGCGCATGGGCTAGCGACTTCTTCTCCGACCTCGCGTCGGCACTCACGCCGGAGCGCCGGATCATGGCGTGGCTCCAGCCCGACGAGCCAGAGCAGTTTCAGCCGGAAACGTTCCCGGTGTTCAGTCTCACCGGCGAGCACGGCGACGGATACGGCTTTCCAATTCACGACGTGCCGGGGTTCAAATTCGGCCGCGAGCCATCGTTCCCGAACGCTGTCACCCCTAGCGAGATGGCACAGGAACCGACGACCATCGAGGAGGAACGTCACCGCGCGTTCGCCGAAGCGTACTTCCCTGACGGAGCAGGACCGACGATGCAGCTGCGTACCTGTATGATTACGGAATCATCGGACGGGCATTTCGTGCTCGGCACCCATCCAAACTACGATGGTGTTCACGTCGCCACCGGGTTCACCGGCCACGGATTCAAGTTCACTGCTGTCGTCGGTGAGATTCTTGCGGATTTCGTTACCGACGGTGACACCACTCACGCCGTCGATCTGCATCAGATTAACCGCTTCTTCGACACATAAGTCAGTTGTAATCAGGTCGAGACAGTGATAGTGCTCTTTCGTCGTTCTCCATATTGACGGATTCGATGAGCAGTGCCGTACCTAAGGACTGCTGTGCTCGAATGGCGTCAACAACTGCCTCGACGGTCTCAATCGACACTTCGCAGTCGTCAGCGATTGCTTGTATCTCCCCTGGCGACAGTGCTCCGTTCGCCTGTCTCGGTCCTGCTGCATCATGATTGTGAGTGTGAACCGGTTCATGAAATTCATCATTCATTTCCAAATTCACGGCATCCCACCGGGTGTAGTGACCCATCGCGTCGAAATATGCCTTTGTTGCCTGGCGTTCGTCGCGGTCAAATTCGGCAGTGAGGAGCGTCTCCTCGCCGACCGCTGGCCCGGCTTTCACGACACCCGCTGGATTGACGAGCATACTGCCCCCAGCGGCGACGTTGAATTCTAATTCATCCTCACCGAACTCCTCAGGGATGTCGTCGCTCATGTATGCCGAACACGAGGCGACGAACGACTGTGTCTCGAAAGCGTACTCGCGCACCGCCGGATAGATGTCACACGAGTCCATTGCGGCTGCATCCTCGGCTCGTGACTTATCGCCGGGATGGCCATGTTGCTCCCAGAAACCGGGCCAGACCGCGGCGTGGATTTCCTCTCCTTTTGTCGTGAGCGCGGCTTTCGAGAGGGTCATATGATTTTCGTAGCAAATCAGTCCACCGAGCGTCCCGATGTCGGTGTCGTAGGTTTTGAGACTTCCTGGATCGCCCCGACCCCAGATGGCGCGCTCCTCGTGGGTGGGCATGAGCTTTCGATGGCGTCCAACTAATTCGCCTGACCGGTCGAAGTAGAATAGTGCGTTGTAGAGCGTCTCGCTTCCCGGCCGGTCGCTCACCTCGTTCGTCCCAAGCACGACGTGAAGATTTGCCTCGGCGATTGCATCCCCGAGGACATCGATTGCGTTGTCATCGATGTGAAGGCTGTTTTTCTGGAGGTCGACCATCAGGTCGGTCCACCGCGGTATCGAGACGCTTCCGCGCCAATAGGGATACCCCGGAAAGTACGTCTCAGGGAAGACGACGAGGTCCGCGCTTTCATCGCCAGCCCGTTCGATCCATCGGCAGGTCTTATCGAGGGTTCCCGCCTTGTCGTGATAGACGGGTTCGATCTGCGCTGCGGCGAGCGTAAACGATTCTCTGTCCGCGGACATAGCACTCGATACGACCCGCTTGGGTAAACTGTTTCTCTACTGCGGATGTGTATCGACATCCGAACTAGAGGGCGATTCTTCGATCTGTAACCGGCAAATCGCTTCCTGTGATCAGGCGGGAGAACCGACTCCGAGACTCGGCAGACTCGGATCACGGTACGGATTCCGGCCGTAGACCGCATTGTGGAGGTCCTGTTCGTCGAGTTGCTTAGTCAGTATTCGGCGTAATCGATTGAGATTCGTCACATCGAGGTCGTACTGCTCGCAGAGCGCCGTGAACTGCTCTTCGTCAGTGATCGAGTGAAACTGGTCGTAGAGGTCCGCAAGCCGGTCGGGTGGCTGTTCTTGAATCCACTCGTCGTCGTGGAGTCCGAGGTGGTGTTCACGTTCGCGGTCGACCACGTGACGAATCACGACCAGCGCGACCTTCGGGATGGCACGCTGGCTGCCGAAGATGGTGAGGTCGAGGTCGACCATCGTGCCGATAGCGCGGTCGCGCTGCCACGGTGTGAGTGAGAGGCTACTGCACAGCGCGTGTGTGAGTCGGAGTTTTTCGAGGCGATGGGCGCGCTCGCTGTAGCCTTCCATCGCGGGGTGGCGCTCCTCGTGAAGCCGACGTACGCTCTCGCTCAAATCGTGTTCGGGCGAGTCCGCGCGGCCGATGCGGGTCGCGCTTGGCGTAACCAGCCCCCACCGACGGACGGTTTCGTCGCGCTGGAGGTCGGCGCGTGCGACGGCACTGTCGCCGGGACGCTGACTGAGCCGACCGATGTCCGTCACCTCGACGAGCGAAGCGGTTCTCTCCGCGACGGCTGGAGTAGCATCACTGTGGGTCATTACTCAGCCGATAGCGACTGCTCGTAGTTCAAAGATGCGTCTGTGGAGAATACGATTCCGCACAGAACCCAGCGGACCTCTCTCGTATCTCTACCTTGTCGCCAGAACAACTTAAAGGACCAGCGCTACTCAGCGATGTTGTATTACTTGACGCCTTCTCGAAACCGGAGCTACTCTTGATTCCGGCGGTCGATGGCGTCCTCGTATGTTTCCTTCGCCTCTCGCGCATTTCGGACGAGATGATTCGCGTCGATGCCAACGATGACGAAGTCGAATCGGTACCGCCGAGTTGCGGAGATTAGTTGAATCACTACCAAGAGTTATTAGTGTTGGGAAATAATTTCAATCGGTTCACATGGACACAGACATCGAGACGCTGGTGAGGTATCCACTGCAATCGGATGACTGGATCGTCACAGTACTGATCGGCGGGATAGCGTTGTTGTTTTCGTTTCTCATCATCCCGTGGTTCCTCGTATCGGGGTACTTGGTCCGCGCGATTCGAGCAGGGATGGAACGGGTCGAGGAGCCACCCGTGTTCGACGAGTGGGGCACTCTCCTGAAAGAGGGAGTCGTTGCGGGTATTATCGGGTTCATTTACCAACTCATTCCGCTGGTCGTGTTCGTCGTGTTCGTTGGCGGGTCGTTTCTGGCGCTGTTGACGGGTTCGGACGTGGGGACCGGTCTCGGCGTTCTTGGACTCTTTGGGGGCTTTTTCATCTCGTGGATTCTGGCCCTCGCGTTTGCATACGTCGGCTTTGCAGGCATCGCCAACTATGCGAGAGAGGGAACGTTCGGTGCCGGGTTCGATTTCGCTGTCATCACCGATGTCATCACTTCGCGCGAGTATCTGATGGCATGGG
>DASSKS010000557.1:0-2939 GCA_035690245.1 Halococcus sp.
CTGATAAGTGGGAATTTTATCGAGACCGCGCCACCGATGGTACAGTAGTAGAAGGAGCAGGCATACACTATTATTTCAAATTCCCCCATATTGCATTCATATCAGCCATTCAGCCGCCTGAAATTCCGGGGTTCTACAATACTGAAGTCAGACAATCTGGTAAGATTAAGATTCCTCAATCAATCCCCTATGATTGGGAATTATTTTTCCTGAACCGAATAAGACGTATCTTTGATTATAAGATATCTGAGGAACGTCAGCAACAGATCACTGAATGGATTATGAAGCGACCGGAGCGAGCTATCGAGTCAGATTCATTGCAGACATGGAATGAAAGTATGATGAGGAGGATTGAAAACCACGATCCAACAAACTATTTAGGTGAAGAATGTCCAGTTTGTTCAACCCGTCATCGGGTTATCGATTTACGGCCGAATCGTCCAATCACTGAAACGGAAGCCGAAGAGTTTGCGGATCAATTCGGGGATGTATTCATCTTTGTTAAGCCAATTTTCCTCCGTGATGAGCTGGAACACCCGAAGATGCCCACCACTATCGCTCCTACTATTGTTCTATCAACAGAGGAGATGACTTCTCAGGTATCGCTATACTCGGACATTGGTTGGGTTGTTGAAAACGAAATTGAGATTTTTGAAGACTTAGATCCTATAGAAGTTGGAGAGCAGCAATGGGAAGCTACACACAGAGACTATGTTGATTTTGCCGCAAAACACCGATAGCTGCCGTCTTTTTACCTTTGATCTGTATTTCAATCGTCCGCCGTGACTGCCGGTTCATTGACTGTCGTCGAGTCCTTACCAAGCAGCGAAACGGCGACGAGCGCGCCAGCAGCGACCACGAACACGACACAGAGCAGATACTCGATTCCGTATCCGAACCCTTCCGCGAAGGGAAGTGCAACCAACGGACCGACCGTACCGCCGAAATCGCCGAAGACGTTGTAGACGCCGCCGAGTTTGCCGACATCCTCTGCGGGGCTGATGTCACCGAGGTAGGCGAGCAGCGGAAGGCTCGTGCCTTCGACACCGATTCCGATTGCGGCGGCTCCGGCGAGCGTGCCGGCAAGCGTCGGGACGAGCGCGAGTGCGGCGAACCCGCCGCCGAAGAAGGCGAGTGAAGGCAGGGAGACGAGCGCGCGGTCGGTAACGTTGTCCGCAGCGTTGCCGACGACCACCGTTGTGATCCCCGAAAACAGCGCGCTCACGGCCATCACGATGCCGCTGACGCCAGTTGCAGACAGAACCCCGATGGAGATGTTCTTCGTAGCGACGTAGGTGACGACCGTCGAGAGTAAAATCCCCGAATAGAGCAGCCGACAAACGAAGTTCGTAGTGCCGATGGCGAACACCCGTGTGTCCGCGAGTGCGAGTCGTGGAATATCGCGGAGGCGCGTCGGTTCGTCCACGTCCGCCCGGATATCGGGAAGGTAGAGATACGCCACGACGAGTGCGATTACGTCCGCAACACCCGCGAGTACGAACGCCGCACGAAATCCCAATAAATTGGCAGCCAGTCCACCGGCGACCAGCCCCGCCGGGAAGCCAAGCGTCTGTCCGGCGCGCATATACCCCGTCCACTTCCCTCGATTTTCGGTCGTGGTGACCTGCGTCACTGTACTGAACGCGCCGACGATAACGAACGCAGAGCCAACGCCCCAGAGCACGCGCGCAAGCACGAACGTCGCGGCACTCACCGTTGTCGCGGTCACCGGCAGCACGCTCGCAATGCCGCCCGTCCACGCACCCGTCAACCCGAGTACGTACCCGACCGGGGCCAGCCCTTCGAAGACAAATCCAGCGAGCATCGGTCTGCGAGTCCCGAAGCGGTCCAATACCGTGCCCGCGGGCGCGTTCAACACCATCCGCGTGAGACGATTGACCGAGAGAATGATGCCGACAACGAGCGCCGAAAATCCAAGGAGTGCCCCGAGTCGGGGAAGCGTCGGAAAGGCAACGCCGCCGACCACGCCACCGAAAAACACGCCGGCCACGAGGCTGAGGACCACAGTCCGAGTGGAGTACGTCGTCTCCGCGCCGCTCACGTACTCACCGCCAGTGTGTGAGAGTCTGCCGGCGATACGAGTAGGAGAGAGGCGATACGTTTCATACTCTCTCTAGGGCGTCTCGCGTTGTAAACCGTGGGTTTGGGAGAATCGTGGCGATTTTTGCTACTCTACCATCTCAACCAGTGGCTGTTCGCAACGCTGCACCAATCACGGAGCCGAATGCCGCGATAATCGGCCCGAGAACGACCACAACGAGGAGAATCAACCAAATCGGTCCGTCGCCCGAGATACCCTCCGGTGATTAACTCGCTACAAATAGCAGTATCGAAGCGGCGACAGCCGGCGTTATGCCAATGAGAACGGTAGTGAACAGGTTCGTCTCGGAATAGCAGTTCACAATGGAGATGAAGAACGGTCCAGCAAACAGCGGTATCCTGAACGCGAGAATCGGATTCTTGTTGAGTAACTCAGCCGGTAACAGAAAGAACGCAATACCGTACAACACGAAAACCGATACGAGTGTCAACCCGACAAATACCCATCGTCTAATCATCATCGCAAGATAGTGGAGAGAGGATATAGAGGTTCGTTTAGTCACCATTCGGACGTCACACGGTATGGACAGCAATCCTTTTGCGGTGACCGTGCCATTTTCCGGTATGGCTGACTGGCCGCACGACCCGGACGGCGAGGAGGGAAGCGAAGGAATGCGCAAGTACGGACAGGCGATCATCGCCAAGAAAGTCGATGAGGACGATGACTTCCCGCTCGACGTGAGTGAGTTCGTCTCGGAACACGGTGACGACCCGATACGGCTCAACTACGAGCGGGTCGTGAGCCTCGAAGAGCTATTTGATGGCGTCGAAGACGCAGAAATCGAGGACATCCAGACGATGCACCAGCGAGTCGGCGA
>DASSKS010000558.1:0-6150 GCA_035690245.1 Halococcus sp.
GTTACACCTATGGAAATCCTGCTGGCCGATCCAACTACCGCCATGAGTATAGTTGTTTGGGGGCGGTTTCTGCTGATACGCCTGACACGGAAAACCGCCGGGCGGCGCTGGTGTATATCCTCATGCGGTCGGTGTGGTGGCGGTGCTGTCCGCGACGTTAGGAGCGATACCTGCTGCTACCACCGCAAGAGGCTCGTCAGTGAGGGACGCCGCTCAGGCGTCCCTCACGCACTCACTCCTGGTGGGTCATACACCTCCTCTCGGTCCAGCATATGGTAGACCGACACCAACAGTTTCCGTGCCGTTGCCACGATCGCTTCTTTGTTGCTCTTTCGACCTGCTAACCGATTGTAGAACCGACTCAGGTACTTGTCTTCACACCTGTGAACCGCTACGTTCACGCATTGGACGAGAATCCAGCGTAACTTCCCCGAGCCTTTCTTCGAGATACCCCCTTCGAACCGCGAGTCGCCAGACTCGCGGATCACCGGGTTGAGTCCAGCGTAACTCACTACCTGCTTGGCCTCATCAAACCGGCCTATCTCGCCCACCTCGGCGTAAATCAGTAACGCCGAGTAGTAGCTGACCCCAGGGATCGTCATCAAACGCTGCGTCTCAGGACGAGACGCAGCTTGCTCCTCAATCGCGGCATCAAGACGTTTGATTTGGTCGGTGAACGTCTCGATTAGTTCGAGATACGTCTCCAACAGCGTGTTCCATGGCTCTGGAAGAGTGAGTTCCGTGAGGAACTCACGTCCCTTCACGCTCAACGGCTTCACCTTCCGTGTGATGCCGTGTTCGGTAAGGAGACCATGGATCTTGTTGGCGTAGTCTTTCCGATTCTGCACCAACTCGTATCGGCCGCGCACGAGTGCGCGGCACTCCCTGATCTCATCAGATGGGACGTAGCTCTCAGGAATTGATCCTAATCGAACCAACCGCGCGAGCTGCTTTGCGTCGATTCGGTCGGTCTTCCGATCCGAATCAGCAATCAGCTTCACCTTTGCGGGATCGGCAACAGCCACGTCCAGATACTCTGAGAGAGTATCGTAGACGTGGTAGTAGCTGCTGGTTGCTTCGATTGCGGCTTCGCTTCCAGCATACTCTTGGGCGAGTTCGTCGAGGTTCGCGTTTTCGACGCGAACCTCTCGTTCAATCTCGCCGTTTTCGTCCATCACCGCTACTTGCGCGTATCGTTTGTGGATGTCTATGCCGAGGTACATTTGCTATCACTCCGGGACGCCGATGCGTGGGGAAGAGATACACCTATACGGGCTTTCCCGACTGCCGCTCGGGGCGGCAGTCGGGCTGTGACGCCCAGGACTCGTGTTCCTTCGCACTCGGACCAGTCATAAGCGCGCGTTCTGTAACGCGGTAACAATCTCGGTCTCTTGCGCCCCATACTTTTCCCTCACGTTCCGCAGGGGTAGCAGGATTTCCACCGAGTCATAAAGGAGAGCCATGCCAGCAGAGAATCCGCCGACAGCACCACCATCGCTGCCGAACTATCTCGCTGACGGCCTGCCCAAACAGGATGTCGGGACACTCACCGACGCACACGAATACATCGAGGAGTTGATTGAGTGGAGCCAGCGGCCGGTTGAGGACGATGACCTGCCCGAGGAGGCTGAGTCTGTTGACGACAACGAGGAGGGAAAAGGGACAGTAGTCAAAGAGAAGGTGAAATGTGGGGATGAGACGTGCAAATGCATGACTGAGGGGGAATTGCATGGTCCGTATCTGTACCGCTACTTCCGCGAGGGAGGGACGCTCACTTCCGAGTATATCGGCAAGCCATGATTCCTATGGTTGGATTCACGGCTCTTCCGTTACGCATCATTCCTTATGTAACGTTCGGTGATTGACGACACGAGATCGTTACGTAAGGTCTACCGAGTTCCCGACACACCATGTTTCGAGTGAAAACTGCACTGTTAGCCTGTGGTTTCTGTCGCTCACCGGTTCAGTAGCACTCGGCGTCAGTGAGCCACTAGACGTACCCACTCTGCTCGCCCGGTTTCAGCCCGGTGGTCGGGGGACGGTATCGTACAAGGCGTTACTGACGAGCAGGGACGCACCGGGACCGAAGCACTCCGCGCGGAGCGCCGCGCCGACGCCGAGGCAGAAGAACACCCCCGCAATGGCGAGTGACCCAGCACCGCATCAGGGAACGCAGTCGGTCGTCTTCGACGCCGAACCCATCATCATCTGGGTCGATAACGACCCCGGCGCGAAGACCGTTGAACACCATCTCTCGGAGGTACACTACAACTGTGCCGACCGCAGCGGACGCGCCTACGGAAGGAAGAAGACTCAGCAGCTACAGCAATTCGGCGTACAGGTCATCAATACAAACGCGACGTGGGAGCAGGCGGCGATTTTCAAAGACGAATACAGGCCGAATTTCCCGCTCGGTGATGCGTTCGCGCTGGCGACGGCAGCCGAGCAGGGCGTGCCGCTGTTGGTCGGCGACGACAAGCACTGGAACGACCCGGAGAACGACGGCCACGACATCATTCGGGTATCCTGACATAAAATGAATAGAAACTTACTAGTTCGTTGTCGTATATACAGTTCCCGCAACGACCTACTGCGACCGACACGCGAGACGTTGGGCGACCTCACCGCGGACGGCCGCATTTCGGAATACCGAATGGTATACGAGGGAACCAGTTTGTACTACGATAACCTCCACAAGCGGACACGTCCCGGCGATGAGAAGTTGGCTACAGCCGTGGATACGGGAGAGTTCAAAACACTCGGCTATGAACGGATGATTTCGGACGAGTATCCAATGGTAGATGTGTTCATCGCTTGTACTGAGAACGAACGTCGTCTCTACTCCGCGTATCGGACATTCGCTACCACAGGCGAGTTCGACCGCGCTGCTGCGATTCGTGGCGCTCTTGCGAGCCGTCGTATCTCGGTACCAGTGACGAGCGATGAACTCCACGAAGCGGCGCTAACAGTCGTTCCTGAACTCGATGATGTGTATTATCTTGATGCGTTGGAGTATAGCGGACAGTACGATCTTGATGGGGGAGGTGGACTTCGTAGTCCCAATATCGAGGATCACTTTCTCATATAGTCGTGTGACAAACAATTGGCTAGTATCCTACCGCTTCCAGCTATCCTGTAGAGAAAGACCTACTTCTCTACACTCTGTCGAGAACCCTACTTATTTATCACAGCTCGACCGGTAAGTGAAACTGTGCGAAAATGAGCCGATATGCCGACTACAGTCGTACTTCAACCGCGAAGCCGCCCAGCGCGGGAGTCGGATTATGACTGAAGATACCAACCGAATCGCTCGCCGAGGCGTACTGAAAACTGCCGGGCTGGCAGCGGTTTCGACACCACTCATCACCTCCGCTGGAACTGCGCGCGGGACCTTGCTTGGTGGATCAGGACCATCCGGCGTCCACATCGCTTGCGGTTCGGACCCCGAACGCTCGGTGGCGGTCGGCTGGAGCGGTGGCCCCGCGGCCGACGCACACGTCGAATACGGCCGAGATGGCACTCTCGATACGACCGTCGATGCGAATGCTACCCTGGTTCCGGGCGACACGCTGACGACCTACAGCGCGCGCATCGTTGGTCTCGCGCCCGACACCGCCTACGAGTACGAGGTCGTGATGGACGGCGAACACTCCGAACGATTCACCTTCGAGACCGCACCGCCATCACCCGATTCGTTTCGAGTGACGGCGGTCGCCGACCACGGTATCGACGACCCCGACAACCCGTTCCAGCGGGTGAACACCGACGACCCTATCGAGGTCGTCGAGCGCGCTATGGCACAGGACCCGGCCTTTCACCTCTGTATTGGCGACATCTCCTATGCGAACGGTATTCCTTCGACGTGGGAGCTGTACTTCGAGGAGTTTGAGGACTTCTACGCGACGACGCCCTTTCTGACTGTGCCTGGCAACCACGAGGCCGAACCCGGTACAGGATTAGCCCAGTACGACGCTCGACTCAACGAGGTGATGCCGATTGTCGAGGATGTAGTCAAGCTGCTTTCGAAACAACGCTGGTACGATTTCCAGTACGGCAACACGCTGTTCATGGGCCTCAATACCACCTCCGAGGACTGCGGACTCCCCGCACGTGGTGACGAGGTGATTCCGATCTACGATACTCGCTGTCGAACCGAGCTACAGCAACTGTTCAATCGGGTTCAGCGCAACTACATCGAGGAGACGCTCCAGCGAGCCGCCGCGAATCCCGCTATCACATGGAAAGTCGTGTTCTTCCACGGCCCGATGTGGACGAGCGCGCCCGACCACCCCTCGCGCGAGGACCTCCGTGAACGCTGGGGAACGCTGTTCGATGAATACGGTGTCGACCTCGTGCTCTCGGGGGATAACCACGTCTACGAACGGACGAAACCCATCGTCGGTGAGCGTGTCAAACCATACGGCCGGACGTTCATCACGAACGGGACGGGAGGCACGAGCCATTATGCGTTCCCGAGCGACGACCCAGCAGACTTCCTCGCGGCGCGCTCAAACGAGTTCTTCGGCGTCACCCAACTCGATATCGACGACGAGCGCATCGAAGTCCGGTATGTTACACAGGATGGGTCGGTACACGATGCATTCGCCATTGTCAAAGATGAAGCGGGCCGACCCACCCAGACCACTGTCGAAAATGCAGCGACAGGCGGCACTGAGACGGTTACACACTGAACCCGCGAGATGGTTCCGGTTGTGGCTCCGAACCGGTCCAACCACCAGCGGTTTCCTGCCGCTCACTAATTCCCGGTCATGTCCGCGATTGACGGCGAGACACTCACGTTCACCATCGAAACGGCCGGCAACCGAACCGAACTCGTGGTGCCACGCGCGCTCGTCGAGTTATTCGCCGCCGAAGGCGATACTTCCACCGACGTTATTGCTGACGTCGCGCAGTTCGATCTCACGCGACGCATCTACGAGGCTGCCCACCTCAGCGAGGGCGAAACCGACGCGGACGTAACCACTATTGAAGCGGATGCGCTCGCGTGTTTCGAAGCCCACTTCGGAACTTCGTTTGAGGATGTCATCGGTGACGCTCTCAATGACTGATGTCCTCGCCAGATCTGGCCGATACATATCTCAATACGAAAAACGAAGTCGAAGAGATTGACTTCCTTAGCAGCCCCCTAATCGATTCGGATCAATGATTTCATAATTCGCTTTCCACATCCAGCTATTCACAAAGCCGCCGAACAGCGATATATCCCTATACGTTCATAAATATTATATACTCACTAGCAGAGAGAATAGGCGGACTACGATGGATTATACTTCGACTCGACGCATGTTTCTCGCAGGAATCGCTGCTGCATCCACTGGAGTGGTGGCTACCGCGCCAGCAAGCGCCGCCCAACGGACGACATATCTCGTTTCCGGGAACAAGAACGCTCCCCATAAGCTCGAACGAGCGGGATTCACCGTTCAACACGAACTCTCGGCCGCGAACGTCATAATCGTCGCTGGACCGGATGACGCTGAGCGCGATATCCAGCGCGTCAATGGCGTCCAACACGTCGCCCGAGACGTAGCCTACGAGGTCGGCGAAGCACCCGTTGCCCCGGCGGATGCAACCCCTGAACCGAGGTACGCAGACCGTCAGTGGGATAAACAGGTCACCGAAGCGTTCGAGGCACACGAGACAGCGACTGGCGAGGGAACGCGCCTCGCTATCATGGATACGGGTGTTGATGCCACCCATCCTGACCTCAAGGACAACGTGAACACCAACCTCGGTCGTTCGTTCATCAACGGCGAGATCGGCACCGATACGAGTCCAGTCCACCCTCACGGGACACACACCGCCGGAATCGCCGGTGCAACTGGTGATGTCGGCGTTGTCGGCATGGCTCCCGATACGGAAATCGTCCCGCTGCGCGTCTTCGCTAAGGAAGGACCGCTCATTGAGAAGGTCAGCGACTGCTTGCTGGCGTTCGACTATGCCGCCGAGATCGGCGCAGACGCAGTGAACGTCAGTCTGGGCTGGGACCCGCGTCCGCCCCAAGAAAACCAAATAGCGAGAGGCGTCCGCCGCGTCATCTGTGAACGGGTGGTACGAAGCGTCGTGCGTCGGGGCACGACCGCTGTGGTAGCTGCGGGAAATGCAGACTGGGACCTCCAACACGGCGGCTAT
>DASSKS010000559.1:0-3659 GCA_035690245.1 Halococcus sp.
GAGTCCGGTGAACGCGGCCCGGCGCGCGGCGGGGATGTCCTCGCCGCCGACTCGTTGGGAAACCAAAATCTGGGTGCCGACGAACGGCGCGGAGATGACGAGCGCAAACGCCAGTGCAAGGATGGGCAGTGCAAGCCCCACGCTAGCGACGGCGGCAGAACTCAACCGCCCGAGCCAGAACAGATCGACCACCTGCTGGACGACCAACACGAGATGCTGGGCCAGTAGTGGAACAGAAAGCACCAAGAGCGTACGTAGCAGCGGCCCGTCGGTGATGTCCTCGGGCGCGACATCGAACATACCAGTAAATGAGTGTCGTCTCCGTAGTTAATTGTTTGCCTCCAACGAACCGGAGAAGAGTAGTATCTGGTGGAGTGTCCGTAAAAACCAGTGTTATTCGTACTCGCCCTTGTCGATGTCCGATTCGGGTTGGACGGACATTCCGACGCGCTGATGGGGCAAGAAATGGGCGAGGTCGGTGGTCGTCACGATGCCCACCGCTTTCCCATCTTCGGTCACAGGGAGTTTCTTGACGGTGTTTTTGCCCATCCGCTCGCCGGCAGTGCCCACGCTGTCGGTTGGGCGAATAGTAACAACGGGGTCGCTCATGAGTGCTGAAACCGGCGTCTCGGTGGGGTTGAGTCCGTCGCCGACGCTGCCGACGATATCCGTTTCGGTGACGATGCCCTCGATTCGCTCTGTGCCGACGATGAGTGACCCGATGCCGTGTGCTGTGAAGTCGCGGGCAGCGTCGGCGATGGTCGTCTCGCCATCGACCGTTCGCACAGGTGAATTCATGATGTCGCTGACGGGTGTGTCCTTCATGCGTGTGCTTCGCACTCGTCCGACCGTCTTAATCATGATGGTTGTTCCGGCAAGATTCTGGACTGGTCTGCCGTTGTCGAATCACAACGGAGATGAGTTCTGCGTGATTTTTGTTTTCATGAGTTGGCGAGCCATCAGACCGGTGGCACTTGCAGCCGTCCGCCGGGAGAGCGGCGAAATTCTGGTTTCGAAGGATTACGAACCCGGCGAGGACGAGCCGTTTTATCGCCTCATCGGCGGTGGCATCGAGTTCGGCGAGCACAGTCACGAAGCCGTCATTCGAGAGTTCAGAGAGGAGTTGGCTGTCGAACTCATAAATATCAGTCTTGTCGATACCCATGAGAATATCTTCACCGTCGATGGCGAACAGGGTCACGAGATTTGGCGCGTCTACGAAGGAGACATCGCCGAGGACTGGCCCTACGAGTGCGACCGATTCGAGGGATACGAACCGGAACTCGACGAGACTTTTGAGGTGACGTGGATGGCTCCCGGCCAACTGCGAAACGATGTGACGTTTTATGACCCGGTAGTGCTTGACGACCTCGGCTGATGGCGGTGGCGGTGCGGGCCTCGGCGTCCTGCGTTCGTGGCGCGAACGCAGTGGCTCAGGAGAACTTGCTCTCCTGGCGGATGAAGGGCGAACGAGCGACCAACGGGAGCGAGTGAGGGCTTCTATGGTACTGTGCGGTAGCGGAGCGGTGCGGAGAGCGCCAGTGATTGTACCGCGAGTGAGCTGTAGGCGAACGAGCGGGAGTTTTTAGTCCAGGTTTTTGGTCGGGGGTTGAGCGCGAGCGAAGCGAGCGCGATGTCCCCGTCTAAAAAAGTGGAGGATTAGAAGATGAGTTCGTCGTCGTTTTCGACCATATACAGGGTGCGCGCCGAAATGTTGACCGCGTGGTCGCCAACCCGTTCTAAGTCACGAATGGTGAGGAGGAGCCGCGAGACATCGGCCATGAGTTGGTCTGTGTCCTCGTCTGCGTCGCGTTCGGTTTCGATGAGGTCGCGGACGACGGTTTCCGAAGCGCGCTCACACAGCCCATCGAGTTCGCTGTCGCGCTCGTCGATGGCATAGCAGGCCGCGGCGTCCTCCGTGGCGTAGGCATCCATTGCATTTCCGACCATTTCGAGCGTGAAGTCGCCGATTTCTTGGACATCGACCTCGGGGAAGACATCGCGCTCGGCCTGAAGGGTGTACTCGCCGAGATTCGTTGCAAGGTCGGCGATGCGTTCTAGGTCGGTGATGATCTTAAATGAGGCGGCGATGAAGCGCAGGTCGCCCGCAACCGGCTGTTGAAGGGCGAATAAGTCGATGCAGTTCCCTTCGAGGTCGAGATACATCCGGTTGATTTCGTCGTCGCCCTCGATGACCTCGCGGGCGAGGCGGTCGTCCTTTCGAGAGAGCGCATCGAGACCCATCCGCAGGCGTTCGAGCACCACCTCGCTCATATACAGAACGTCCTCGCGGAGGTCTTCGAGTTGGGTCTGGTAGCTTTCGCGCGGCATAGCCGCCCTCTGTACGTGGTGGTAATGTACCCTTCGGCGAGCGAGCGAAATCGATACCGTTCCATTATATACGATGACCGGCGAATATCTATATAGATTGAACAACGTTATCGGTATCGAGGAATAACTATACATATGGAAACGCGCAAGGTGCAGGTCACTGGCGGTTCGACCTATACGGTGTCGCTTCCGAAGACGTGGGCGACCGAGAACGGCGTCAGCGGTGGTAGCGAAGTTGAGTTCTATCCCGAAGAGGGGTCACTGTTGCTCGCTCCGCGCACCGAGGAGACCACCGCCGAGGGCACGCTCGACGTGACTGACTTAGAGGACGCAGAACTCACGCGCGCGGTCGTGACGATGTACGTCAGCGGGTTCGACGTGATTACCTTAGAGACCAAAAGCGTCGATGCCGCCCAGCGCCGGACTATCCGCGAGGCCACTCAACGCTTGGTGGGTCTCGAAGTCATCGAGGAAACCTCAGCACGGGTGAGCCTCCAAGACCTCCTCGATTCGTCGGAACTCTCGATTCACAACGCCATCACCCGGATGCGACTCGTCGCGCTCACCATGCTCTCGGATGCTGTGAGCGCCCTCTGTGAGGGCGACGGCGATTTGGCGGCGGATGTGGGCGAACGCGACGACGACGTCGACAGGCTGTGGTATATGACTGCGCGCGTCTTCCGTAGCGCGCTCAGAAATCCGGGCGTCGCCACCGACATCGGCCTGCCCCGCGAGACGTGTTTCGATTATCATTCGAGTGCCCGGCAGTTAGAACGCATCGCAGACCACGCTACCAAAATCGCCGATCTCGCGGGCGAAGTCGAGGACGTGCCAGAAGACGCTGCCGACGCGATTGCCGCACTCCACACCGAGGCCGCAAGCGTCATCGAGACGGCGATGGACGCGCTGCTCACTGAGGATTCCGACGAGGCCGTACAGTTGGCGAACGAAGCGATGGCCCACATCGACGAGGTCGATGAACACGCCCGCGCGGTCGATGGCCTGCTCTATGACCTTGACCCCAAACGCGCCCAGCGGCTCGGGTTGGTGGTGGATTCACTCTCGCGCAGTGCGGATTATGGGGGAAATATCGCCGAAACCGCGATGCAAAAAGCCGCGCCGCGACCCCACCTTTTTTAACGGGGTCCTCCCTCACGCTCGCTTCGCTCGCGTTCGGTCGAACCCCGCCAAAAAATCTGGACCAAAAAAGGCCGCTCACTCACTTCGTTCGTTCGCGGTACAACCGCTGGCGTTCTCCGTACCGCTCCGCACAGCACCGCCGAAGCCCTCACTCGCTCCACTCGTTCGCCCTTCATCCACCGAGGACC